>JAZRGC010000179.1:0-20125 GCA_045643985.1 Clostridia bacterium | reverse complement strand
GTGGTCTTGCAGCAAGACTTGCAGCAATCATCAAAGAAAAACTCAACGTCAAAGTCCGTCCTATCGAACTTTCACTTATGCAAAGATGTGGCGCACACCTTCCATCAACGCAAGACGTGGAAGCACCATTTGCAGCAGGCGCATTTGCAGTCAAGAGTGCATGTGAAGGCGAAACAGACAAGATGGTCATCTTTGAAAGAGATATGACCGGTGGCGAATACAAGTGCAATTGTGTTCTTATGCCTTTGGAACTTGCAGCAAACACCGAAAAGACAGTGCCCACAGAATGGATCACAGACAACGGCACAGGCATCAGCGACAAGTTTGTTGAATATGCACTTCCTCTCATCCAAGGCGATGCAAAAGCACCCCTTGAAGATGGTCTTCCCAGATTTGCAAAACTCAACAAAGTTTACGCAGGCAAATAATAAAAGTGATAGATTGACGGCAACTTTTGTTGCCGTCAATGTTGCTCACAACTGAAAGTTGTGGGCATTTCTATATTGTATGATGGACAGAGAAACATCAAAAAGAAGACGACAAGAAAACAAGGATTTTCGCAAGGAATATGGTATGTCAAGATACCCATTAATGTCTTATTTGTATGACTACACCGAAAGGACAAGATCCAAGCAAAATGCAAGGACTCCTTTCAATGACGAAGTCAAAGTCATTGAGGATGTGGTGTACAAGACAGCAGGTGGCGAAAATCTTATGCTTGACATTTATCTTCCCACTGCCAAAGTTGAGGGAGGATTTCCTGTTGTTTTTGAAATCCCCGGTGGTGGTTGGATGGTGCGAAACAGGAAGCGCAGAGCAGGGTATGCAAGGCTTTATGCAACCATGGGCGCAGTTGTTTTTGTCATCGAGCATAGAGTATCACCGGAGGTGTTTTTCCCTGAGCATCTTATTGACGTCATTGATGCATACAACTTTGTTGTATCGTTGAAAGATGAATACAATCTTGATCTTGACAAGATCACTGTGTGTGGCGACAGTTCTGGTGGACATCTTGGCGCATGCCTTGGTGTTGCAAGCACAAACCATGACTATGTGGAAAAGTTTGGTTTGCCAACCCCAGCAGTGAAGCCTGCAAGACATATATTCATCAGTGGCGCATTCAGTTTTGACGTGATGTATCGCATACCCTTTGTCCACAAACTATCATTGAGATATTTCAGTGGAAAACCAACAGGCAAAGAGTTTAGAAATTGGGAGTTGTACAAGGACACAAGCCCACTCAACTGCATAACAGAAGATTTTCCCATATCATACAACAGTGGTGGTATGCTTGATTTCTTGTGCGCAGGAGATGCACCACGTATGGCAAAAGCACTGACAAATGCAGGTGTGCGCAATGAGTTTTATGTGGGCAAACACTTGTTTTACAGTGGACACTGTTATGTTAAAAGAATACCCTTTGCACCAGTCAGGAAGGATATGTTCAAAATCATGACATGGTACAAGGACGAAATGATGACCTTGGGCACAGACTTGTCACAAGGATATGCAAGAGTGGACAAGTTCTTGCACAATTATCACAAAGCATTGAAGGGCAAAATCGAATGTTAAAGTTGTTGGTTGGCGATATAATTGAAGGCGAGGTCATTGACCTTGGTGTCACAGGAGAAGGCGTGGTGAAATATGACACGCTTCCTATCTTTGTGCCTTTTGCACTGCCTCACGAAAAGGTGCGTGTGCGCATCAACTTTGTCAAAAAAGATTATGCCTTTGGTGACCTTATCGAGGTTTTAACCCCATCAAATGAACGTGTAAAACCACGTTGTTGCTATTTTGGCAAATGTGGTGGATGTGATCTGCAACATATGTCAAAGGCCGTTCAACTTGAAATCAAAAGGACAAGTGTGGAGCGCAGTCTTAGACGAAACGGTGGCTTTGACTATGATGTTCCCACGGTAGTTTCTTTGAACGACTGGGGTTATCGCAACAAACTTTCATTGCCTTTTGGAGTCAATGGACTTGGGGATGTTGTGGTTGGTTTTTATGAAAAGCGCACCCACAAAGTTGTGTCAATGAAACATTGTGCACTCCACGGAGATTGGGCAAGTGAACTCATCGAAGTTGTTACAAAATGGGCAAATGAATGTGGACATTCTGTCTATAACGAAAATACGGGCAAAGAACTTCTTCGTCACCTTGTGGCAAGGATGATTGACAGCCTGCAAGTGACTCTTGTTGTCAATGATGACAAATTGGATGGCATCGACCATCTTGGCAAGGCACTTGAAAACAAATTTGGAGATGTGACAGTGTTCGTCTCCCCTAATAAAAAGAATACAAACGTCATACTTGGCGACTCTGCAAGGCTTGTCTATGGCAAGGAAAAGGAACAAAATCTTGGCATGTTCAAGGCAGTTGTTTCTCCAATGAGTTTCTTGCAAGTCAATGCCAAAGTCCGTGACGAAATATACAATGCAGTTGCCGACAATCTCAAAGGATTTGATGGCGACATAGTGGAATTATATTCAGGTGTTGGACTCCTGACGGCAGAAATCGCATCAAGACTTCCAAGGACAAAAATCACATCGGTTGAAATTGTCAAGGAAGCAGTCCAAGATGCAAAAAAACTTATGGCAAAGTTGGGTTTTGACCATAGAGTCAACACAATATGCGACGATGCCACCAAGTTTATGGCAAAACTCAACGGCAAAGCACAAAACTCGGCAATCATCCTTGACCCACCAAGAAAGGGATGCTCAGAAGAAGTGCTGGACAGCATAATGAAAGGGGAGTTTGCAAAAGTTATTTATATATCTTGCAACCCTGCAACTCTCGGCAGAGATCTCAAAACCCTCACCGAAAAATATCAAATCACAACCCTGCAACCCTACGATATGTTCCCCCAAACAAGCCACGTCGAAACTCTTGTTTGCCTGAGGAGAAAATAAACCAAAACTGGTAAAAACGGAGAAATTGCGCGCATTAAGGTGTGTTGCTATTATTTTGAACAACTGGCATCTGTAAGGTGTTAAAACAAAACTATTGATAATATCAAAATCATAAGTAAGGCTCTTAAAAATTGGTTTATAACTTCTTTAAAAGAACCTTTTGATAGTGCGGAGGATAAAAAATGCATAAATTAAATGGACTATCACTTTTTTCAAACATTGGTGTGGCAGAAGCCTACATAAGCCAATCATTTATTGATATGAAGGTAGCCAATGAAATTATTGAAAAAAGAGCAAATTTATATAAATCAATATACCCCTCTGTTGATATGGTTATGGGCGATATTACAGATGAAAATGTTTATGCAGAGATATTAGACAAGTCAAAAAAACATGGTGTGAATTTTGTGATGGCTACACCTCCTTGTCAAGGGATGTCTACAGTTGGACCTAAAAAAAAAAATGATGAAAGGAATTACTTGATTTATTATGCTTTAAAAACGATTTTAGACCTCAATCCAGAATATGCACTGATAGAAAATGTTCCTCAAATACTCAGGACTAAAATAATGGTTGATGGTGAAGAAGTAGTCATTCCAGAATATATAAATTCTAGATTGGGTAGAAAATACGATATTGTTTCCAAAGTAATTAAAACAGAAGATTATGGCGTTCCACAAACTAGGTCTAGATGTATTATTCTTTTAACAAGAAAAGACAAAAAGTTTAAGTGGAATTTTACAGATGAGAAATGCAATCCAATAACTTTACAAGAGGCTATTGGAAATTTGCCAAGTGTTGATCCTTATATCGAAGGAATTGATGAAAAAAAACTGCTTGATATTTTTCCGGATTTCTATAAAAAGAAGGAACAAGCTCTAGCTGTTTCAAAGTGGCATTTTCCTCCAACACATAAAATTCGTCACATTGAAGTTATGATGCATACAAAAGAGGGAAAATCGGCTTTGGAAAATGAAATATTTTATCCTAAAAACAAAGATGGAAGCAAAGTCAAAGGATTTGCCAATACATATAAAAGACAGACTTGGAACAAACCAGGTTGCACTGTAACAACATATAATGGTGCAATTTGTTCGCAAAATAATGTGCATCCAGGGAAAGCGTATGTTTCAAAAAATGGTGAGGTCTTACAAAGTGATCCAAGAGTTTTTACTATTTATGAATTGCTTATAATCATGTCGCTGCCCACCAATTGGAATTTGCCTGATTGGGCCAATGAAAGTTTGATAAGACACACAATAGGCGAAGGAATTCCACCACTAGTTATCAAAAAAATAGTAAAAAATTTGGAGGACAATTATGAATAAATTGAAATGTTTATCGTTGTTTTCAAATGTTGGATTGGCAGAAACATTCTTTGAAGAACTGGGAATAGATGTCGTAATTGCAAATGAATTAATCGAAGAACGATGTAATTTTTACAAGCACCTTTATCCACAAACAGAAATGATAAATGGTGATATCACAGATGATGAAGTAAGGCGATTAATAGTAAGCAAAGCAATTGAAAAAAAGGTTGATTTTATCCTTGCCACTCCTCCGTGTCAAGGAATGAGTAGGCACGGCAAAAGGGATCCATTTGATCAGAGAAACTATTTGATATATTTTGCGATAGATGTTATTAAGAAAGTTAAGCCAAAATTTGTTCTCTTGGAAAATGTGCCCAAGTTGTTAACAACTAAAATAGATGTTAATGGAAAAAAAATATTTATTTTGGACTATCTAAAAGAAGAATTACAAGATGAATATATATTCCCTAATGATACAATTTTTGATTCATCTGATTATGGCGTTCCACAAGCACGAAAAAGGTGCATTATTAGATTAGTTAGAAAAGACTATTCAAAAATAGATTGGAATACACCGAAAAAAGAGAAACATATTACCCTACGAGAGGCAATAGGAGATTTGCCATCACTAGATCCACTTGTAAGAGAAGAAGAAAAAAGATCGTTTTTCCCTGATTATGAAAAGAAAAAGGAAGAAGGATTAAAAATATCAAAATGGTTTTATCCACCTGTTCATTCGTGGAGGCATATTGAGTGGATGATGCATACACCATCTGGGACAACAGCCGTTTATAATAAAAGGTTTTTTCCACAAAATTCAGATGGTAGAGCGATAAATGCTAGATTAAGCTGCTACAGAAGATTTTCATGGGACAAACCTGCAAATACAATCACACAAAATAATGGCGTGATTTCATCGTCAGTATGTGTTCATCCTGGAAGATTGATAAAAGATGGCAGTGAAGAAGAACGAATATATAGCGATCCTAGAGTGTTAACCATTTACGAATTGATGATAGTGTCTTCATTGCCAACTGATTGGAACATTCCTGATTGGGCAGATGAGAGACTGATAAGAAATGTTATAGGTGAAGGAATTCCACCACTGATGATAAAAAAAATAATGAATGAACTAATCAAATCTCTTAAAAAGGAGAACTAAAAATGGGAAAAAGAGGGGAAATAAATTTAGTTTTGCCTAAAAATAATGCAACTAGAAGTGATGTTGATGCAGTTTTAAAAATATTAAAAAAATATGGTGGTGAATGTGATGCAGCCACATTACATTCAGAATTAAATGCTTACTATCTAAGTCAAGGTAAGATATTTGATAATACAACTATATCACATAGATCTGTTACTCCTAGATATTTTGGCTTATTAACATATGACAAGAGCGAATCAAAATATATGATTTCAGAATTTGGAGATTATTATATTTCATCTGATTCATGGAAAGATATTTTGGATTGTATTTTTTTGGCAATATCATCTGTTACTTTTGGAAAAGAGAATAATGCAGTTTCATCTAATTCAGTAGTAGAAGCCCCAATTGTCTTTCTAAAAATGATTGTTGATTTGGGAGCTGTATCTATTTCTGAATTTGCTATCGCTTTATATTATATGGAAGTAGATAAAATGACATATCAAGAAGCGATAAAAAAGGTAAAAACATTAACCGATATAGGAGCAGAAGCTCAAAGAATAAAGGACAGGGGCGCAAGAAAGTTTTTTGATCCAAAGTTTAATGTTTTTTTTGAAGATTTAGAAATTGTAAAAAAGGTCGACAACAAATATGTTCTCACGGAGTATGTTCAAAAGACTTTTACATTTTTCATAAACGGATTATCTGCCATTAATTCACTAGATGATAATTCGGAAAGCGAAAACACAGAGAAGGATACCAAAGAAATTAAAGATCTTGTTTCTGAGCTTGTTGCTTCGGATATTAATGTAAAGCCAATTGTTGGCGAAAAGGTAATAACTCAAGCAGGGAAATTAAGAGTTAAACGAGTTGCGCGAAGAATAGGATTTAAATCTAAACGTTCAATATTTAATGAATTACAAAAAAGTCAGATTGGTTGGCTCGGAGAAAAATACATCAATTCTCTTTTGCAAGACTATAATTCAGATATTTATAATTACATAAAAATTGAAACGGATGATGCGATAGATAAAATTGTATGGTTCAATCATGGATGTACTTTTGACAATAAATGGGAAGACCAATCGGTTGGACACGGATGCGATTTAGAATTGAGAACTGTTAAAGGAAGAATTATTAAATTTGAAGTTAAATCAAGTTATAATAGGGTACCATTCTTTACAGCAACAACTAACGAGGTTATTGAAATGGGCTGCTCTAAGAAAGATTATTTTTTAGTAAAGATAGATAATTTAAAAGAGATAGCAAGCAATAAAAGTCCAAATATAACTCTTATAAATGATCCTATTAACATGTTGTTGAACTTATCAAACATCAAAGAAGTGACACTATATGTTTAATTGTAAAAGTGTTTTTAGATATTAGTTTAAGAAAAACATAAAAACACATTGATAAATCGATAGAGGAAGCAAAACATTTAAAAAAAGCAGATTTTGTCAGCGCCTTATACCCACGTGGAAAGTTTAGTTTGCCTGAGGAAACGATAGTTTCAGCAAGCAGGATGACCGACAAGCGAAACATGGAGTGAGAATATGAAATTGTTGTTTAGAGAGAAAATTAGCATACCTAAGATGTATGAGGTCATTGATGAAACAGGAAAGATTGCCTTTCTTGTGAAGCGTGAATATGCCATTGGGCCCATGTTTCATATTTATGACTCAAAAGGCAGACCTGCTGGAATCATCAAGAAACAATTGGCATCATTTCCATTGACATATGAAATTTATGTGGAAGGGAAATATGTCGGCAGCATCAAGAAACAATTGGCACTTCTCAAACCAGTATTCGACATAGACTACAAGGGTTGGCACATTGAAGGCGACACGTTGGAATTTGAATATGGGATTTTCAATGATACCGGCAAGATTATTGCCAGTGTAACAAAAAAACTCTTTCAAGTTATGGACACATACGTGATCAGTGTTGCAAATCCAGAAGATGCATTGCATGCTTTGATGCTGGTGGTTGCCATTGATGATGACAAAGACATGCGAGATGATGATTGATGTGATATAGCATTCATTGTAGGACAAAATGATTTTAAGAGAAGACCAAAACAAATATAAATCTTGGAGCAATCTCAAAAAGCAGTTGAGCGAATTGCTGTGTGAATCTCTCAAAGAGAAGATTTCATATTTCTATACCAACTACCACAATGTGCACAACGCTTATGGTAGGGCAACCATAAACTACGGCAACAAAGAGTTGGTCGAATTTGCTTGGACGGAAAGGTATGTGCAGGAAAATGAAATGTATGGCGAATTTGAAAACATACCCTGTGATGAGTTGGAAAAGAAATGGTTGGAAGAAGGCAAAGTCAGCGACTATGATTTCATCATATCTGCAACATCCTATTTGAATGCAGACGTTGTTGTGGCATTGAATTCAAACAATTATTTGCATAGAGTATTTGCCTATATGGATAGGCGAGTTGGCAAACGTACCCTTTTGAAAATCAAAGACGAAATCAAGGCTTTGCCACAATGGGTGCAACAATTTTATAGGCTCCGTTGTGAGGCTGACGGATTGACGGAAGAAAATAAATAAGACAACATAAACTATGAAATACAAACTTTTGGCGTTGGATATTGATGGGACAATTCTCAATGACAAGCGAGAATTGACGGACAATACTGTCATGGCGATAAGGAGAGCCATTGACAGTGGTGTCCACGTGACTTTGTGCACAGGAAGACCCATCCAAGGTGTCAAATGGCTTGTGGAAAAACTTGGGATAACAACACCTGTCATCACTTACAATGGGGCAGAGATTGTTGACCCTGTGACCTATGAAATATTGTTCAAAAATCAACTGTTGCCCGAAGATGCAGTGAAGATTGCAAAGTGGGGCAAGGGTAGAGATGTCACGCTCATCATATGGAGCCAAGGCAAGTTGTATGGCTATCCTATGAATGAAAGGGTTGAGTTTTACAAGCAGATTGCTTTGACCGAGCCAAAAGAGGCGACTGACATCAAAGGCTTGGCAGAAAAGGGCATCACAAAAATCATTTGGTTTGACGAGATTGATAGGATAAACCAACTGAAAACTCAACTGAAAGAAACAGATTTCAAATCCGTGACCTATGTCACATCAAACCCCAAGTTTTTGGAGTTTTTCAACAGTGAAGTTTCCAAAAGGATTTCAATGGAAAGGCTTGCAGAAATCCTTGGTGTATCACGAGAAGAAACAGTGGCAATTGGTGACGGCTACAATGATGTGCCAATGCTTGAAGGAGCAGGGCTTAGCATAGCAATGGGCAATGCTCCCGATGATATAAAAGCACTGTGCAAAGCAGTGACGGACGACAACAACAATGATGGCGTTGCCAAGGCAATCGAAAGATATATCCTTTCAAACAACTAAAAAACAAAATTACAAAGACACGGCAAGATAGAACTATCAGACAAAAGCAAAGGTGTAAATTATGGAAATATTTATCTCGTATTCAAGCAAAGATATTGACATTGTAAAAAGATGCTGCAAATGTTTCAAGGACCAAAATTTGGAATACTGGGTGGCGCATGAAAATGCCGAGTTCGGTGGCCAATATGCTGCAACCATAATTGAGGAAATTGACAAATGCAGAGCATTTGTTGTGTTTATTTCTGATTTCTCAAATCTTTCAACACATGTCATAAATGAAATAAATTCAGCAGTTATGAGGAACAAGCTCATCGTCCCCGTAATGGTAAGCGATGTCAAATTGTCCCCTGCGATGGAGTATTATATTTCAAGCAACCACTATATCAAAGCCTACGACAATGACAATTTTATGTCAATGCTCGTAAAAAGAGTTATGGACATTTTGAACAAGAGTGGCGAAGGGACAACCGATTATCTAGATGAAAAAGAAAACCTTTGCAGTGATGTTCTGGCGAGGGCAACAGACGGCGATGTGGAAGCACTTTGCGAAATGGGCAGAAGATTTTATGCAGGAACACATGGACTTGAAAAAAATCTTATCCAAGCATTTCACTATTTCAAAAAAGCAGCAGAGCAGAATCATCCTGCCGCCATTTGCAATTTAGGTTGGTGTTATGAGTCTGGCGAGGGCACAGAACAGAGCTGGGCAAAGGCATATGATTGTTATTTGAAATCGGCAGAGCTTGGGTGTTCAATGGGACAATATAGCTTGGGTTGGATGTATGACACAGGTGTTTTTGTCAAGATGAACAAGAGCATTGCAATGGGTTGGTTTATCAAGGCGGCAGAAAAGGGTCAACAAATGGCACAATATAAGCTTGGAATGGCATATATGGAAGGCGTATGCGTTGACAAAGATTATGTCATTGCAAATCATTGGTTGATGCTGGCGGCAGACCAAGGCGTTGTGTTTGCTCAGTATCAGCTTGCAGAAAACTATTATTTTGGCAAAGGATGTCAAAAAGATATTATAAAAGCAAAGCAAATGTGGTTGCTTGCATCAAGCCGTGGGTATGATAGAGCCGACTATGCACTTGAAAAATACTATGACATTTACTACGCCAACGAAAACAAAAGCTTTATTGTCTAATCAATAAATTTTTAAACTAAACAAAACTTTAAGTTTACAAAATAACAACATAAAACATTGATTTTGAGATATGTTTATATTTCAAAGGAGAGATAAATGAATAAGATAAAACAAAACAGAGCGCTTAGTTTTGTGATAATTGCAGTGGTGTATGCCATTGCAATTGTTGGTGGCATATTCATTTATAGAGCACTCATTCAACATCTAGATTTTTGGCTCAGTTTGCTCATTGCAGATATATGCGCAACAATCATCACATACATATTTAGTGTAATATTCAACAATGCATCGGTCTATGACCCTTATTGGAGTGTGCAACCCATTGTCATATTGACTGCCTTTGCCTGCATACGTCCTATGGGTGTTGTGCAATGGCTTTTGCTTGTGGCAGTATGGTTTTGGGGTGTGCGCCTTACTGCCAACTGGGCATATTGCTTTGGCAATCTCACTCATCAAGATTGGAGATACACTCACTACAAGGAAAAGACAGGCAAAGCCTATCAACTTGCCAATTTCTTTGGCATCCACCTTGTGCCAACACTCATAGTGTATGGTTGTGTGCTTCCTGCAGTGTTTGCTTTTGAATATGCAGAAGAAATCACGGCAAATGCAGGCAGTTATGTTTTCTTTGTGGTGTCAATCGGTGCAGCAGTGATGCAAATGGTTGCAGACATAGAGATGCAAAATTATCGCAAGTCAAAGAAAGGTGGGCTCATCCGTGTTGGACTTTGGAAATACTCACGTCACCCCAACTATCTTGGCGAAATCTTGATGTGGTGGGGAGTTGGATTTGCAGTGCTTTGTGTTATGCCCGAAAGATGGTGGCTTCTTGCAGGAGCACTTGCCAACACATTGATGTTCCTTTTCATCAGCATACCACTTGCCGAAGGCAGACAATCTAAGAAACCCACATGGGCAGAATACAAATCTCAAACACGTATGCTTTTGCCAATCCCCAGATTTTCAAAGAAAAAGGCTGTGGCAGATGTCCAAAACGACAGCGACATAGAAGACAACAATTGATAGAAAAATAAAGGAATAGATTATGACACCTACACTTATTATTGCTATTGTGCTTTTTGCAGTGACATACATATTGCTTTTTGCACTGCCAAAACACAAACCATACATTGCACTGTGCTCAGCGGTGATATTTTCGGTGTGGCTTGCCATCAACAATGAAGTTGAATTCACTTTTGGCACGTTTATTGGTGCAATCGACTTCAACGTGCTTATGATGATTGCAGGCACAATGGGCATAGTGGAGTTGTTCATCGACTCAAAGATGCCTATGCGCATTGCTGACGTAATGCTGTCAAAATTCAAAAACGTACAGATGGCAATTGTGGCAATGGCAGTGTTTGCAGGGGTGGTGTCTGCATTTATGGACAACGTTGCAACAGTGCTTATTGTTGCCCCCATTGCACTTGCAGTGTGCAAAAAGCAAAATATATCACCCATCGCACCCATCATTTGCATTGCAGTGTCATCCAACTTGCAAGGGGCAGCAACCCTTGTTGGCGACACAACATCAATTCTCCTTGCCGGTCAACTGGATATGACCTTCATCGACTTTTTCTGGTATCAAAGTCGTCCCGGTATGTTCTTTGCAGTGGAATTGGGCGCAGCCTTGACAGTTGTCCTTTTGCTCATAATCTTCCGCAAGGAAAAGCAACCTCTCACACTTGACGGAAAGACAGAAGTCAAGGACTATTTCCCAAGCATATTGCTCCTTATTGTTGTGGCATTCCTTATTGGTGCATCATTCATCCCCAAGCCCGAAAATGCAGTGGCTCTCAAATTCTTTGAACTTAGAAACGGCATCATCTGCATGGGACTCTTTGTTGTGGGCATCATATACAACCTTTGCAAAACAAAGAGCGCAGAAGCCACCAAAAAGGTGTTCAAGAATTTGGATTATGAAACACTTTTGCTCCTTGCATCATTGTTTGTGGTGGTTGGATGCATTGAAGTGGCAGGCGTCATTGACAAACTTGCAGAAGGTCTTGCAGTTATCGGTGGAAGCAACTTGTTCTTGATGTACACAATCATTGTGTTTGCATCAGTCCTAGTGTCTGCATTTGTTGATAATATCCCCTATGTCATGACAATGCTCCCTGTGGTTGCAGGCGTGTCAGCATCAATGGGTGTCGATCCCACTGTGCTTTACTTCGGTCTGCTTGTTGGCGCAACCCTAGGTGGCAACATTACACCTGTTGGCGCAAGCGCAAACATCACAGGCATCGGTATGCTCCGTAAAGAAGGATATGACGTCAAAGCAAAAGACTTTATGAAGATAAGCGTGCCCTTCACATTGACAGCAGTGCTCTCAGGATATGCATTCATCTGGATCTGCTACGGCATCGCTTGGTAATAGAGCAGTGACACAAAATCGAAATTGAAACAACAATAAAACGATAATAAAACGACAACAAAAAAGGCACTCGGTTGAGTGCCTTTTGTTTTGGATTGTTGTTTGTTGATTAATTGTTTTCGGTGGAAGATGTGTTGTCGTCAATGTTTTCAGTTGCATCTTCTTTTTCTTCTTCTGCCATTTCGGGGGCAAGTGCTGTTTCAGGTGCACCGATTGTTACATCAATTTCATTTGCTTCGCTGTCATTTTCGTTTGCGACAGGTTCTTCTGTGTGATTGGTTTTGTCCTTTTTGGATTCTTCAAGGAATTTGTGCAAGGGCTTGATGAGAGGCTCTGTGCCAAATATCTTTTCAAAGAGTTTGCCAAAGAGATTGATGATTGGTGCGCTTATGAATGCTGCAATGATTGTGCCAAGACCGATAAAGTGGAAGGATTGCTCATAGATTTTGCCCCATTCAAAGGTTTTGACATCGCCAAAGAGTGAAAGGGCAAGGATCAATGAAACCACAAGAGATGAAATGTCATAAATCCACTTGACGTTGGTGGGTTTAAACTTGTAGGTTTTTGTGATTTCTGTGACAATAAGTTCGTATGCTTCGTGGGGCATATAGGTACGGAAGAAAAGTGCCACACCGATGCAAACGGATGTGTTGCCCACAAAGAACATAATCCATCTCAGCCACAATTGGTCAAAGACCACTTTGCCAAAGATTGCCATCCACATATTGAGGATCAAGCCATAGAGGACTGCAGTCAGGAATGAGAAGATATATCTCCAATCAAACTTTTTGCAGATTGCGCAGGTCAGGAGCAATATGACAAACTGCACCATATATTCGATGTGACCTACAGCAAGGACGTTTGTGACCTTTAAAATTGCTTCGTGGATAATGAAGGCAGGGGCAGCAATCATGCTTATGCCAAGGTTGGCTTTTTCGCAAATGGCAGTGCCAAGAGCAACAAAAAGCAATCCCAATATCCAATTGAGTTCTGATGATTTTTTGATTAAGGGTGTTGAAATTTTCTTTTGCATAGGAAACAAATGATAACACCAAATTTAAAATTTGCCAACAAAAATTGCAAACTTTTTGCTGTCAGGCAGGTGGAAATGAAAATTTAATTGAAAAAAAATGCAAAATATGTTAGTATATTTTTACAATCTCAAAGGAGAAAATCATGGCAGATTTGACCAAAATTATTGACAAAAATGAGCAGTATGCTCAGTTTGTTGCAGATGAAATCGCAGATATATGCGCAACACATCCAAGTCGCTCAGCAGGCAGTGAAAGTGAAGTGGCAGTTGCAGAAAGAATGGCAGACACATTGAAAAATCAATGTGGTTGTGCCGATGCAGAAATCCACAAATTTCAAGTGCGCCCACAAGCATTGACAGGTTGGGTGTATTTTGCAATGACTTGTTTTGCCCTTGGCATCATCTCATTCTTTTTCATTCCACTTCTTGGAGTGTTGCTCCACACCTTTGGTGTTGTGGCAATGGTGCTTCAATATGTATTCCGTTATCCTTGCTTTGACAAATTGTATTTACCCCAAGAAAGTGCCAACGTGACTGCCTTTAGAAAGTGCAGTGGAGAGGTGCAAGGCAGGATTATCTTCAACGGACACTTGGACGCCAACTGGCATCATCCCATCAACACAAAAATCGGTGGAAAGGCTCATGCAATTGTCATCATATTGTCCCTTGTTGGTGCGCTCATCTCGTTTGCACTTTGCTTGACTGCAACAATCGTCACAAAATGTTATGCAGGTGTTGGCAATCCCACAATCTATGGCGCAGGGCTCTTTTACACAGGTGTGGCAATGGTGGCATTCATTCCGGTTATGGTGGTCACTTACTATGCCGTTGACGAAAAGAAAGTGACAGACGGCGCAAATGAATTGACAGGTGCAACACTTTCCGTGGCACTTATGAAAGCCCTTGAAGATGAAGGTGTCAATCTTGAAAATATCGAAATTGGTGTATTCTTGACCGGCTCAAAAAATGCAGGACATCGTGGAGCAAAGGCACTTTGTGAAATGTACAAAGATGATTTTTATGATGTGCCCACACTCCTTTACACATTTGACAATATCCACAGCACAAAGGACTTGCAAGTGTGCTATAAGGATATGCACGGATTTGTCAAGGCAAACGAATTGATTGCAGACTTGATGATGGATGCAGGGGATGCAGTAAACGTGCCATTGAAAGACAACAAAGTGATGTCATCTCTTGGCGCAACAGATGCAGGCGCATTCCGTATGGGCAAGTTTATGTCCGTGGCAGTGACAGGCATCAATGCTTTTGATGAAACAATCTACAACACAAATCTTGACACCGTTGACACTCTCAACAAGGAAGCCATTGCAGATTGCTTCAAAGTGGCAGTGAAATGCATTGAAAAGGTGGAAGAAATCTTGACAATGGAAGATGAACACGAACATCATTGCGATGACCCAAATTGCCATTGTCATCATCACCACGAGGAATAAACAAAACCGAATAAAGCACTCAATCAAAAGGCAGTCCTAGGTGGCTGTCTTTTTTTGTTTATAGGGCAATATAAGGATATTTGGTGGACATCTATTCAAAATTGACTATTGCAATTGATAAGGGGTTGTTATATAATAATAGTAGAACCATATAGACCATTCACATTTCAATCACGACGGAGAAATTATGAGGCTGAAACTATTCTTTTGCCGCCATTGTAAAACAGTGGTTAATGTAAGAACTGGGGACGGAAGCAGTCTTACGTGCTGTGGCCAACCTATGGAGCGTATGGTATCCCACAACTCATATGATGAAGGGTGGGAGAAACACTTGCCGGTTGTGGAAAGGGTAGGAGATGAATTGCACATCAAGGTGGGCAAGATTGAGCATCCTATGCTTGAAGAACATCACATCGACTGGATTTATGTTCAAACACTGAGAGGGGGCATAAGACAAATATGTCTTGACAGCCCAACTGCAGTGTTGCACCCTGTGGGGATTCCAGTTGCCGTGTATGCCTATTGCAACCTGCACGGACTGTGGAAGATCAATCTATAGTCCACACTATTGTGGCGGAGGCTATCCTGCTGACCACTGACAACTGACATCTGCACATCTTTGCTTTGGCAACAGTGTCAAGGCAGGGTTGTGTTTTGAATTATAAGGGAGATAATATGACCAAACTTGACCAAAAAGAATTAGAGTGCCAAGGCACAGAAGAAGTTGCGCTCGAAGAAATCGCACCCGAAGAAATTGCGCCTGAAACCGAAACGGAAAACGTGGTTGAATGCGAAGAAACACTTGTCGAAGAAAAGCCAAAAAATAAATTTGCTGCCAAGTGGGATGAGTATGTGGCAAAGCACCCCAAACTTGAAAAGGTGGCAACATACGTGAAAGAGCACAAGACAATACTCCAAGCAATTTTGTTTATGGTGTTTTCTTGCCTTGCATTTGTTGCTCAACTTGGCACACAAGCACTCTTTGATTGGGCGCTCAGTGGTGTTGACAAAGTGGTTAAGGTGTGGCCATTCCCTGAGCAAGCACTGGGCACACTCATATCATTCTTGATTGCCAACGTTGTGGCAAAGGTCATATCCTTTGTGATGAATCGCAAAAAGACCTTCAATGCAAACAACAACAAAGTTTTCAGTGCCGTCACGTACACCATTATGGTTGTGACGCTCATCATTGTTGAAACCCTTGTTGGCGAGCCACTTGCAAATGCACTCAACGCTGCATCAAACGGAGTTCTTGGCAATTGGGCAGAAACCCTTGCAATCATCATTTACTCAATTCCGGACTTTATCATAGTATTTTTGATGGATAAATTTGTGATTATGCGCCACAAAGATTAAAACTGCGCTATTTAGCGAATAACTTCGGCAGGCACTCTCATCTCATCCCTTATGTACACCAGTACACTGCGGACTGATCTGAGAGTGCCTTTCTTGTTCTTCATCTAAATATCGCAGTTTTTGCTGAGTGCAAGAAAAAGCAGACACAAAAAGGTCTGTTTTTTACTGAAAAGAAATCTTCGATTTCGTGATATTTCGCATCGCTCAGTGAAAGAAGGCTTTGCCTTCGTGATAGACACGTTGTGTCGTTGTGGATGAAAATTTTGCACTCACTCATTCGTGGCGTTCTTATACAAGCACTCACTTGTTACGGAGTTACTTACGCGAGCCGCAGCGGCGGCGAGAAAGCGAGTGCCAAGCACCAGATGAAAGTACGCCAGCCGCTGGTGGTCCACTCAAAATTCACCAAGCGACAAGTGGCATAATGAGTGGTATATCCTTAATGTGCGCGCGCCGTAAGGAACGAAGTGACGGAATAGCGTATTGCTACGGCACAGCCGTCAATCGCGTCGAGTTCCCCTTTGCGAAGCAAATGAGGGGAAACACGTGAGGAAGGGGTGGTTATTTACTTAAAATGTTCGCACTCACCAATTTATCAATGACAAAAAAAAGCACTCAATCGAGTGCTTTTTTATATTCACTACATTAAATCATCGATGGTTGTTTGTGAATAGATGATATATTTATCAAAGAAATTGCCGAGATCTTTCCACATTTCTTCACGGTTGATTTCGCCGTGCATTTCGTGCCTACCGTCAGGGTAGAGATGTGTTTCAACAGGCACGCCATATCCTTTGTAGAAGTTGGCAAGTTTGTTGACGCCTTTGCCGTAGTTGCCCATAGGGTCTTTGTCCCCTGAGAACAAGCCTATTGCAGTGGCAGGGGAAAGCAATGATGCATTTTTCTTTTGGTAGAGTTTGCTCACTTCCTTGAACATATTGTAAGTGAATGCAACACTCATATTTGTCTGTGACAAGGGGTCTTCTGCATGTTTTCTGCGCCACATAGGATCACGAGATAACCAAGCGCAAGGGAATACGTCATTTTTATAGCGATATATCTTGTCAAAGAGTTTCAAAGTGAACCTTGGTCGCCAGTTGCCTGCAACAAGTGCAATAGGAGCAGTGGCGACTGCGCCAAATATGAAATTGGGATTGCAGTAGTTTGAACCACTGAGCGCAATGGCTCTCACGTCCGTGTCACACTGTGCAATGGCTTGACCTATGTATGAGCCGTAACTATGTCCATAGAAGAAAACGGGGAGAGAATACTTTTCGATGAGCCAACTGCGGAAGAACAAATGGTCTTGAAGGATTTTTTGGAAAGCATTGCCGTGATGTCTGCCACGATCCTTGTCATCTTCTGTCCTGCCATGTCCACGATGATCGTCTGCAAAGCAGATGTAGCCACGGCTGTTGAGATACTTGGCAAGATCGTCATACATGCCTGCATATTCGCTGAGACCATGGCAAATTTGCACGACAGCCTTTGGGGAAGAAACATCATCCCAAAGAGTGACAAAAATCTCATATCCGTCATGGCTTTTCAACTTGAATTGTTCCATAATCTCTCCTTCACAAAAGATTTTAGCACACTCAACCCCCGATTTCAACAAAATGAAATAAAAAACCGTCAAAAAAATTGACGGCTTTTAGTGTTGAACAAAAAATGTTTCTTTTGCTTGCACCACAATGACACAATGTGTCAAATTATGGAGTTTAGTGATAAACCATGGCGTAGCCAATTCATGCAAATTGTTGCAATTCATGGCTAGGCTGTTATTGAAGTTGGCTGTTGTTTTGGCTTGTTTCGCCCACCGCATTGTCAAGGTTTTCTGCACCCTCACCGTTGTCATCATCTTCGTTGATTTCTTCTGCAACTGTCAAAGGGAGAGCAGAGGTTGTCATTTGACGGACAAATGCTTTTGATGAGAGCATAATTGAGCCACAGGCAAGGGCGATTGCCATATCCACAAACACACTTGAATTGTAGGCAAGTGAATAGGTGGCTGCTGTTGCATAGGTGCTCATCAATTCCTCGTCCCAATAGAAGTAGTCTGCAAAGGCAAACATACCAGAGCATACGTGGCAAGCATATCTCAAACACACTGCCACAATGCCACCAAGCAAGAAGTTGATGATATGTTTGTTTTTGAAAAGTTTTTTGTCAGCAAAGAATCCACTGACACCCACAAGTCCGTATGCAAGGGGATAGTCCAACAAAAATTGCATAGGATGAAGGATGTATGGGTCTTGCAATGCTTGCAAAGTGCCGTATATAAGGCAAACAAGCACACCACGTCTTGTGCCAAACATCATTGAATAGATGATGAGGGGCAACACGCTTGCAAAAGTGATTGAGCCACCTTGGGGCATACGGAACAATCTTGCATAGGACAAGGCGAATGAAAGGGCAATTGCCACTGCGCCATACACAAGTGCTCTTGTGTTGTTGGTGTCCTTTTTGCCACTGAATATGACTGCAAGGGCGAGAATTGTCATAACCACAACTGCTGACACAATGAGCCCAACTGTTGATGCATGCTCATAGTCACTGCCGATGATGTCAAATTGCTTGGACATGCACACCATAAGGGCAACAAAGCATCCTGCAAGGAGTGCGCCACTGACGATAGCAGTGATTTGGACAGGCTTCTTGCCAAAAGGCAAAGCAATGAGAAGGGCGATGCCACAAACAATTGCAGTGATGAGAGTGGCAAGGATAGGATAAAAGAGCAAAGGCTCAATGTCCGTGTCTTGCATTTTGATGTAGGTCATGATGACCACCACAGCCACTGCATAGCCGATGACGATGCCAGAGAGAACCTTCAAAAAGTCTTTGACATAATCAGGTTTGAATTTTTTGATGAGAATGCCAACAATTGTGCCTATGCCAATGATGGCAAGAGCGAGATAAAGGGCAACGTAGCCCAAGTTTGAAAATAGTGTGTCAAAATCCATAAAGCACCACCTTTTTTAGTATTAGGGCAAAAAAAATACCCCGGTTGTGCCAAGGTGAAAATTGCATAATGCATTATTCATTGATTATTGCTTCCTTACGCAGGTGCTAACCCACAAGTTCAAGAGTATAATCTCAGCCGACAACGGCACCCCTAGCAAACAAATCATATCACTGCAAAAACTGGTTGTCAATATTTTGTGGAAAAATTTGAAAATTGCTGTATGATTTTTTATTGTGTTGACAACATGATGAAAAAGTTTTATATTTTTTATATCAACATAGGAGAAATCTACAATGAAAAAAATCTTTGAAGAATTCAAGAAGTTTATCACAAAAGGCAACGTGGTTGACCTTGCTGTTGGTATGATCATTGGTGCTGCATTCACAGCAATCGTTAATGCTCTTGTCAACAACATCTTCAAGCCTCTCATCAATGCAATTCCTATGGAAGGCGTTGAAGGCCTCATCACAATGCTCGTCCCCAGAGATGCCAACGGCATCAAAGTGGCAGCAGACAGTGCACTCATCGACCTTTCACAATCAGTGTATATCGATTGGGGCGCATTCATCATGGCAATCATCAACTTCTTCCTTACAGCAATCGTGTTGTTTGCTCTCGTGAAGATCATCAACGGCTTCCGTGAAGGTATGGGTGGAATGAAAAATAGAGCAGAACTCATCGCATCATTGACAGATGAAGAAAAAGCAACCTGCAAAAATCCTATCGTCCCCAAGAAGAAGGAACTCAAAGCAATCATCGCAGCAAGAGAAGAAAAGGCAGCAGCCGAAGCCGAAGCAGCACGTATAGCCGAAGAAAAGGCAAGAGCCGAAGCCGAAGCAAAAGAAAGCACGGATGATATTCTTCGTGATATTCGTGACTATCTCAGCAAAAAGTAAAGCAAAAACTGCGCTATTTAGCGAATAACAAAAAGCAGACCCCAAAAGGTCTGCTTTTTTCGTAAACATAACTGAGTGCGAACATATCAAGTGAATAACCACCCCTTCCTCACGTGTTTCCCCTCATTTGCTTGCGCAAAGGGGACACA
>JAZRGC010000178.1:0-4580 GCA_045643985.1 Clostridia bacterium | reverse complement strand
ATATGTTTTGTCTGCCATATACTCTCCCATAACCCTATGGGTTAATTAGGGTTGTGACGACTGAAATAAATCAGTCGTCACTTTTTTTCATTTTAGTTCCAGCCACCTTCGGGGGGTGTCATATTGTCATCATCAACTGTTCCGTTTGCGCCACCCATATTGTTGGGGTCGAAGCCTGCTTGACGTGCTGCTTCTTGTGCTGCTTCGGGGTTTTCTTGATAGAACTTGCTGAAGATAGGATCACTGACTTTTGAAAGTTTGTCCATTGCACTGCGAACATCTTCTTCTGCTTCTGCCTTTTCAAATGCTTCACGTGCTTCCTTGATTGCATCGTTCAATGCATTCTTGTCGTCATCACTGAGTTTGTCGCCGTTTTCTGAGATGAACTTTTCAATGACGAATGCAAATTGTTCTGCATTGTTCTTTGCATCAACAAGTTTTCTTCTCTTCTCATCTTCTTCTGCATACTTTTCTGCATCTTTGATTGCTGCATCGATGTCGCTTTCTGAAAGATTTGATGATGCTGTGATTGTGATTGATTGTGATTTGTTTGTGCCCTTGTCAACTGCTTTGACTGACACGATACCGTTTGCATCGATGTCGAATGTGACTTCGATTTGAGGTACTCCACGAGGTGCAGGTGCAATGCCTACAAGTTCAAATCTGCCAAGAGTTTTGTTGTCACGTGCAAATTGTCTTTCGCCTTGCAACACGTGGATGTCAACTGATGTTTGATGATCTGCTGCTGTTGAGAAGATTTGTGATTTGCTTGTGGGGATTGTTGTGTTTCTGTCAATGAGTTTTGTAAAGACACCACCAAGGGTTTCAATGCCAAGTGACAAAGGTGTGACGTCAAGGAGAAGCATATCCTTCACTTCGCCTGCAAGGACGCCTGCTTGGATTGCTGCACCGATTGCAACACATTCGTCAGGGTTGATGCCTTTGTAAGGATCTTTGCCTGTTGCCTTCTTCACTGCATCATAGACGGCAGGAATACGGGTTGAGCCACCGACCATGATGACTTTTGAAAGGTCGCTTGCGCTGAGGCCTGCATCACGGAGTGCTTGATTCAAGGGGTGCATTGTCTTTTCAACAAGGTCTCTTGTGAGGTTGTCGAATGTTGCTCTTGTGATGTCCATATCAAGGTGTTTGGGCACGCCACCTTCCACTGTGATGAAGGGGAGTGATACCTTTGCTTTTGTGACGCCAGAAAGGTCGATCTTTGCCTTTTCTGCTGCTTCCTTGATACGTTGCATTGCCATCTTGTCGCCAGAAAGGTCAATCTTTTCCTTTGCTTTGAATTCTGCGACAATATAGTCCATAAGTTTCTTGTCGAAGTCATCGCCACCAAGACGGTTGTTACCTGATGTTGCCAAAACTTCAAAGACACCATCGCCAAGTTCGAGGATTGAAACGTCAAATGTGCCTCCGCCAAGGTCGAAGATGAGCACTTTTTGTTGCTTGTTTTCGTCCTTGTCCACACCGTATGCAAGGGCTGCTGCTGTGGGCTCATTGATGATACGCTTTACTTCGAGGCCTGCAATCTTGCCTGCGTCTTTGGTTGCTTGACGTTGTGAGTCACTGAAATATGCAGGAACTGTGATGACTGCTTCTGTGATCTTTTCGCCAAGATATTTTTCTGCATCGTTTTTGAGTTTTGTAAGAATCATTGCTGAGATTTCTTGGGGTGTATAGTCTTTGCCGTCAATGCGAACTTTTCTATCTGTGCCCATATCTCTCTTGATTGAAATGATTGTGTTGTCAGGGTTTGAAACTGCTTGTCTTTTTGCGATTTCGCCAACAAGTCTTTCGCCGTCTTTTGCGAAGCCAACCACTGAAGGTGTTGTTCTCATACCTTCTGCATTGGCAATAACAACAGGTTCGCCACCTTCCATAACTGCAACACATGAGTTGGTTGTTCCAAGGTCAATACCGATAATTTTTCCCATTTTATTTCTCCTTTCAGGAATGTCCTGAGTTTAAATTTTTTTATTTTAGTAACCCACTCTTACTCCGGCAGGTCTAATAAGTTTTCCGTTGAGTGTATATCCTTTGGATATAACTTGAATGACTTGATCTTCCTTGCCTTCTTGCTTTTCTCTTTCAAGTGCATTCATAAGTTTTGCATCAAATGGTTTGCCTTCTGCTTCCACTTCCTTGAGCCCAAAGGTGTCAAGTGCCATAAGAATTTGGCTCTCCATCATATTGAATCCTTGCAGTGCGCTTTCATCGGCGATATATTTTCTTGCAAGGTCACAGTTGTCAAGGACTCCAAGGAGTTTTTCAACAACCATTGATATGCCAAGTTGTTTCATTTCTTCTGCAAGTGATTGGTTGCGCTTGCGATAGTTGTCAAAGTCTGCTTGCAATCTTTGTGTGACGTTTTTGCAGGTGACTGCCTCTGCAAGTGCTTGACCAAATTTTTCCTCAAGGGCTTCTATATATTTGTCATCTCCAAGAAGTTCTCTGTCAAGACCACTGTCGCCATCTGTCACAGTGCTTTCTTCCACTGTAAACTCTTTGTCAAGTTCCATCTTTTCTTTTTTGTCTTTCATTGTCTATTCCTTTTTGTTGTCAAGAATTGATTTCAGGGTGTTTTTGATATAGTCTAGGACACTTATGACTCTCTTATAGTCCATTCTTTCAGGGCCGATGACACCGGCTTGTCCAACTATCTCATCCCCCATTTTGTATGCCGCAGTGATGATTGCACATTTGTCAACTCCACTGTCTTCCTTGCCGATACGGACTGAAAACTCGATGCTGTCTTCTTGCGATGCAAACAATTGACCGACCTTTTCTTCATCCGATATGACTGACAAGAAGTTTTTGGCATCTTCCACATTGTTGTATTCGGGGTAGTCAAGCATCTTCAATGCGCCTTCAACAACCACATTGTCACTGCGATTGCTCATATAGTTTTTGTCCACTGCAATGACTTCATCAAATATCTCTTTGAAAGATTCCATTTCGGCTTCGATTTCTGCAAGATAACTGACGTTGCTGATTTCACCGATTTCCTTGCCACCAAAGACTTTGTTGAGCATCTTTGATGCTGTGTCAAGATACTCGTCCTTTGTGTCGGGGCAAACGTCAATGGTTTTGTCTGCCAACACACCACTGTCTGTGACAATAAGGAGCAATGCTTTGCCACCTTTCAGGGCTATGAGTTTGATCTCCTCAATGACCACGTGGGGATTGTTTTTTGTCACAAGGAATGAGGTATAATTTGTGACATCACTGATGATTTTTGCGGCTTGACGTGTTATGTCGCCAACTTCGCCAAGTTTCTCCTCAAAACGTTGTCTTATGAATGCAGTTTCAGCATCGGTCAGTGCTTGACTTCTGCCAACATCGCCAACATAAAACTTGTATGCCGACTTCAATGGCACTCTACCTGCCGATGTGTGAGGTTGTTCAAGATATCCCAAGGCTTCAAGTGCACTGAGTTCTGCACGGATTGTGGCTGATGACACATCGGGCAAATACTTTGATTGCACATCTGCACTGGACACTGGCTCGCCTGTTGAGATATACAAGTCAACAACTGCATGGAGTATTTTTCGTTTTCTTTCGGAAAGTTCTTTCACTTTTCTTCTCCTTGGCAGTTTGTGTGGGGAGTTTGTTAGCACTCTCAACTGCCGTCTGCTAACAATATACTTTAATATTTGCCAATTGTCAATATTTTATGCAAAAAATTTTTGAAAATTCTATGAAAAACGCCTTTCGACTGTACCTTGAAATCACTTATTGACATAAACGTAAAAACTTTTTATAATAGGAATATAATTACATTAATATGCGAGTGGCATTTTCACTCAAAGGAAACAATATGAAAAATAACTTTGCAAAAAAAGTTCTTGTTGGAATTTTGGCACTGTTTATGGTGGCATTTTCTGTGGCATTTGTGGGTTGCAACGCCGATTTGAAGGTGGTTGGCTCGGCAAAAAACGTCATTTTGCTCATTGGCGATGGCATGGGACTTGAACATCTTGAGGCTGTGAAGGCATACTACGGACTTGAAAGCCTTAATATGGAAACGTTGACTGGCTATCATGGCGAAGTGACAACCAATTCATTGAACAGCGACATCACTGACAGTTCGGCAGCATCAACTGCTCTCTCTTGTGGACAAAAGACAAACAACAAGAGTGTTGCTCGTCTTGAAGGCGAGGACCTTGAAAATATGGCTGAATATGTGACAAAATACAATATGGATATGGGCATTGTTGTCACAGAAGGCATCACAGGTGGCACTCCTGCATCATTTGCTTCACATGCCTATGATCGCTCCAACGGTACAAATATCTTCAACGGATATATGACAAGTGGGGTTGACCTTTTCATCAGTCAATATGATGAAACTATCTTGAACGAAAGACGTATGACTGCCATCGGCGATGCAGGATATACTTACCTTTCACATCAAGATCAACTTGTGGAGAGTGCTTACAATCACGACAAAATCTTTGCAACTGTTGATGAGTTCAACGGATATGAAGAAGTTGGTGGCGCAGACCTTGCAAGTGCAACCACATTTGCAATGAACTATCTCAAACAACGTACTGACAATGGTTTCT
>JAZRGC010000177.1:0-4289 GCA_045643985.1 Clostridia bacterium | reverse complement strand
GCAGCAGCACAAGCAGCAATCAAGGATAGAAACTAATCATTGAAATCCAAAAACAATAAATCAAAAAGGCACTCAATCGAGTGCCTTTTTTGTTTCTGTTGACAAGTGGGATGTTGTGGGATAAGATATTGTTATTAAATGCGTGCATGCACATATGTGTGTGGGCGCATAGGAGAATGGTATATGGTAGAAGTTGTGGCAGGGCTCATTTGGAGTGGAAATAGGTTTATGATTTGTCAACGTCCCGAAAACAAGGCTAGGGCTTTGCTTTGGGAGTTTGTCGGTGGCAAGGTTGAAAAGGGCGAGAGCGCAGAAGATGCACTCATCCGTGAGTGCAAGGAAGAACTTGACATTATTGTGAAGCCCATAGACGTATTTTGCGATGTGACACATGTATATCCTGACATCACGGTGCATCTCACTCTTTACAATGCAGAAATCCTTGAGGGAGAGCCTAAAATGCTTGAACACAATGATCTTAAATGGATAACCCCTGACGAGATTGACCAATATGAATTTTGTCCTGCTGACGTGGAGATTTTGGAGAAGATAAAATGCGATATAAAAAGATAGTTGAAGGCAGGTTTATATCTCGCCCCAATAGGTTTGTTGCCTATGTGGATATTGATGGAGTTGAAACTGCTGTCCACGTGAAGAATACGGGCAGGTGCAAGGAGTTGCTGACGGAAGGCGCAGTTGTTTATCTTGAAGACAGCATGAACGATGCGCGAAAACTTAGGCACTCGCTTGTGGCAGTGATGAAGGGCGATAGGCTTGTGAATATGGACAGTCAAGCACCCAATATGGTAGCAAAGGAGTGGCTCAACAGTGGCGATGCGCGCCTTGACGGTTTGTCAAACATTGAGATTGTCAAAGGGGAGCAAACTTTTGGAAAGTCAAGATTTGATTTCTATGTCAAGGATGACAGTGGCAGAGAAGGCTATCTTGAAGTGAAAGGTGTCACACTTGAAAATGATGGAGTTGTATCATTTCCCGATGCGCCAACCGAAAGGGGAGTTAAGCATATAAATGAACTTGTGGAAGCCAAAAAACAGGGCTACTATGCAGGCATATTGTTTGTTGTGCAGATGGATGATGTCAGTCTATTCACTCCCAACGACATCACACATAGAGCCTTTGGAGATGCTTTGCGCAAGGCAAAGGAAAGTGGTGTGGAAATCATTGCAAAGACCTGCAAAGTGACTCCTGACAGCCTTGACATAAGCAAGAATATCCCAATTGATTTGACTTGTCATATCTAAACGCATATTTGAAACAAGCAGTTTATGATGCATATTGCAAGACATAAACACTAAAAAACAAATTGAAATGAATTAAACAACCCCAAAAGCCAAAATAAAAACCCAACCAAATCGGTTGGGTTTTTTGTTGTTGTTCATGATCTATTAGCCTGCATAAGTGAAGTCTTTTTCATTCTTGCAGAAGTAGTCATTGATATGAGTGTACAATCCTTCGTCAAAGATTGAGTTGAGTCCAACATATTTGAGAGTGTCGGCATAACCAATCTTTACAACTTTGTCGCCAATTTCGTCGACTTCTGTATTTGCAGGATCATCTGTAAATGTAAAGAATTTGAAATATTTTGCTTGTGCAATTTCAAAGCCTTCTGTGTCTGCAATTGAGAGAAGCTCGATGCAGGGGAGTGCACTCATTGCATATGAGATGTAGTAGCAAGGTGCTTCGATGACGACATATCTCCAATAGTAGTCAACCAAGATACCATCAATGCCGTATTCTTTCATAATGTTGATGAAGAGTTTGTCGTAATCTCTTACGCCATATTCTTTGGGGTTGCCGTCAAGGTCTGTGCCTGTGTAAACACAGTACTCAAATTCGTCAACGGCAGTTGCCAACATAATGATGTTGAACATATCAAAGATGTGTTCGTAATAGATTTTCTTGTACATTTGACGGAGAATATCGTTTGAAAGATAATTGTCTTCCATAAATGCAAGGAACATCATTTCGTTTGCTTGTGAGTGGACTTCGTCAAGGTCGTATGAGAAGCTAATGCCAGGGTTGTAAATGTTGTTGTAGTAGTGACCAAATTCATGTACGAATGTAAATGCGCCACTATATGAGCCAGGTCCAAAGTAAAGGATTGATGTATCTTGTGCGCCAATCCAGTAACTATATGCGCCTTCATATTGTCCGGTGTAGTAGTTGCCATTCTTGAACAATTCATTTGCATGGTGGTAGAAGTCGATTGCTGTTTCGCCTGCGCCACCTGCTGGGCTTGTCATAGTTTCAAAGTAGGCTTTGACCATATCGGTTACAATTTTTGAATCAAAGATTGAATCGTATGAGAGTGCATTGAAGATTGCCTTTGCATCAGCATCTGTGATCATGCCTGATTGTGCAGATCTATAACCTTCATAAATGCTCTTATAGACATCGACCAAATAGGTTTTGACATAATTGCGCATCACCATTGTGTCTTCAGGTGAGTACTCTCTATTGTATACGTTTTCGTATGCATATTCGATATAGTTGTCGTAACCTGCAAGAGTTGCGATTTGGTTGTTGAGTCCGACAAATTCTGCATAAAGTTTGGGTGTTGCAAGACCAGTTGAAGGATCTTCAATATCACGGAATTCAACTTCGATTTCGCTGATTCGCTTGTTGATTTCAGCATAATCTGCGCTACCATAGGAGTCTGACATTGTGAGGGCCATTTGGATGTCTTCATCAGTCCAGCCACCTTCAACCTTGTCAAAGAAGAATTCGCGGTACTTTGTTTCATAAATCAAGCGATAGAGAGCATAGAAATCACTGATTGCCTCTGTGCGATATTCTGTGATTGTTTCGTAGGCTGTTGTGTTCTTTGCATTGTCATCAACACAGTAGAAGACATATGAATATTGATATTGTTCAACAAGATACATAAGGTCATCATAGAATGCATTGAAAATTTCTTCAAATTCCTTGTTTTCAGCATAGAGAGGACTTTCTTTGTCATATGCATGGATTGCTTGATCATATCTTTCCACTGAACTGAGGATGTCAATCATTGCTTGATATCTGCCATCAATTTCTGCTTGTTTCTTGCTGTCAAAAGTATAGACAAATTCGTCTTCATAAATACGAAGGCTTTCTTTTCTTTCTGCTTCGTCACATCCATCATTATTGCAATAGACCATGCCCAAATAGTCTGTTTCACTGAATGTGAAAGAGTGATTCAATGGGAGGACATAATTGTCGGTGTATGTAGTTCCACAAACACATGTATGCTTGTCATAGCCGTCTGTGGTGCAAGTCACAGCAATTGTTTCTGTGCTGAAATCGTGAGTGTGAGCAGGGTCAAGTTTCCAACCGGCATAGAGTTTCAATGTTCCAGTCAGGATTGAAGTTGTATCATATGCAGTTGTTGTTGCTGAGTCAAGATACCAGCCGTCAAAGAGCCAATATGTTCTTGTTGGGTCTTCGGGCAAATCAAGAAGTTCGCCAAGGGGGCGTTGTTCTGATACTTGCTTGGGTGCACCTGTATAGTTAAAGTTGAAGGTGACCTTTGTTGTGATTTGAGCCCAATAAGCATATATTGTAATATTGCTTGTTATTGGGTTTGTTTTGTTCCAAACAGCAGTGCCGTCTGCAGATGTTGACCATCCCTTAAATTGCTTGTAGGATGTGCTTGAAATTTCGGGATAGGTTGCCACGGCACCGTCTTCAACTTGTTGAGTTGTTGGTGTTGAACCATCTTGCAGATCAATGGTGACAGTCCACATGGTGGGACCTGCGGGTGTATCGCCGTCACCATCGGGAGAGGGTGTTTCGGGATTGCATGCCACAAGTCCTGTTGCCAAGACAAGCACCAGAAGAAGTGCAACAAGTATAAGTGAAAATTTCTTCTTCATAGTAGTTCTCCATAAATAATATTTTTTAATATAAATATTCTATAACCATATCTTCAATCCGTCAACTGATTTTGCCACTCTATCTCTTTAATGTGGTAAAGAAAATTGCAAAATATAGTGTTTGCGCAAGTTTTTCTCTTAAAATTGTCAAGTGTAGATGTAATAAATATAAAGAAACTAGAAAAAGAACAAAAAAGAATATTTGTTGTGAAAAATGCTTGACTTTAAATGGCAAAAGGACTAATATAAATGAGCAAAGAAAAGGACAACCTTTCACCGTCAGCAAAGCGACACGGTCAACATAAGTCAAAATCTCACGAAAGTGAGTAAAATGTAAAGTGTTGAAGGATGTTCTTGATTTGCCCCTTCAACATTTTTTATTTTGCACTATTGAGCGATTGACTTTGTCAAGCC
>JAZRGC010000176.1:0-11358 GCA_045643985.1 Clostridia bacterium | reverse complement strand
GAACGACATGGCTACGATCCGACTTGACGGCAAAGTCGGCAACATCGTTGCAAACGATGACGTTGGTGGATTTATCGGCCACAACGAAGCAGGCAAAAAGATTGTCCTTGGTGTTGAAGAATACAAAGGTACAAACTACGGCGAAGAAGGGGACTTTGCAAAGATAGTCCTTGGCTCATCAGTTGATGGCAATGGCCACGTTGGTGGCTTCATCGGTCACAATGCAGGTGTCATCGATGGTAGAGCATGTGAAATTGACAACTCAGGCCACGTTGGTGCAGCAAGCACAAGAGCAGATGACGGAAAACAAGTTCCTCTTTGCCCCAACAGCCAATACATTGGTGGTGTTGTTGGTTTCATCGAACGCGGTGGCTCAATCACAATCGGTTACAATGCAATCATCATCAACGATGGTCAAGTTGGTCATGAACAATTCCAAGTTGCAAATCAAAGTTTCGTTGGTGGCATCATCGGTGCATCATTCGGCACAATCACAGTTGAAGGCACTCTCGCCAATATGGGCAGTGTCTATGGCTATGAATATGTCGGTGGCGCAATTGGTGCAGTTGGCGAAGGCACAATCAGTGGCAGACTTGACAATGGCTCAGACGTTGAAGTGGAAGCACTTGGCTCATCATACGATGGCAGTGAAGCCCTTGTTGCTGCAGAAGAATTGGCAGGCACAGTGTCAAGCGTCACAGCAGTGCGCAACGTTGGTGGTGTCATCGGTGTCGTCATGCAAGATGCAATCATTGACGGCGCACAAATGACCAACTACGGCACAGTCACTGCAGACAGCATCAAATATATCGAACAAAATGGAACAATGATTCCTTCAATGGTTGACGGAGTCATTCAATCAATCATTGACGGGGACAAGAAGTTTGTTTCCAACCTTGGTGGTGTCATTGGTTTACACTATGGTGTAATCAAAGGCTCATCAGCATTCAAAAACTACGGCAACATCACTGCAGAAAACTTTGCAGGTGGTGCAATCGGTGTCAGTGACGGCATAATTGAGCAAGCAGAATTCATCAACCATGCAACAATCACATTCTATGGCAACACAGCACTTGGTGGATCTGTTGGTTATATCACAAAGGGATACACAACTTATTATCCCAGTGTGGATGGCTATCAATATGTAGCAGGCAAAAACACCTCAATCATCAGTGATTCATATTTCAGTTATGAACCTGTGACAAGCGCAGGTTATGAAGCAAAGGTTGTCTTGCAAGCAACAGGCTCAACAGTGTCAACAAGCACTCTCGGTGGTCTTGGTGGTGTCTTTGGCGCAATCGACTCAGCAGACATAACCTCAAACAACTGGATTGGCAACAGATTCTTCATCAATGGCGATGTCTATGGTGGCACATTCAAGTCAAACGGTGTTGACAACAGTGGATTGTACATTGAAGGCTCAACCACAACCGAACTCATCAATCGTGACAACTTTGTGGGCACAGTCACCAACGTTGGTGGCGTTGTCGGTGTCATCAAAAATGCTTACATCACAATTGACAATATGCTTGTCTATCACTCAAATGTCGGTGGCAAGCAATATGTTGGTGGCATCATCGGCTCAAACGGCTCAACCAATACAACCACAGGCGAAACAGCATCAATCTACAACTGCTACAACGTCTATGGCGAAGTGTGGGCAGTTGACAAGGATGGCAAAGCATACGAAGCAGGTGGCATTGTTGGTGACGTCACAACAGGCGCAAAGACATATGCAAGTTACTGGGTGAAGGCATACGCCAACGAACATCTCCAAAACTCAGACCCTGACGATATTGCCAACACTCTTGACAAAGCAGCAGCCAATGCATGGGTGCCTTTCCTCAGTTATGCAGACTATGTCAGCAACAACGACATAAATGACCCTGCAATTGAAGACGTCACAGACGAAATGCTCAGTGAAGCAGGTGTCACAACCATTGAAGAATATCTTGCTTCAACAGGTTATTTGAAGGGCGATGTTGACACTTGGGACAAGTACTTTGCAGAAAACAATGGACCCAATGGGGAAGAATATATCCAAAACCAAAACCTTGATTGGGGCTATTATGACTCCAAGGTTGTTTCAGTCAAGTACAACACAGGTGCAGAAGACAGTTCAACCGGATATTACTTCATCTTTGCAGAAGACGGCAATGTCTATTCACAAGACAACATCACAGTTGACCACACCGGCAAGAATAGTGCTCTCAATAGACCTTACAACAATGAAGCACTCAACTTCTGGCTCATCATTGCAAATTCACCCAACAAGGAAGTTGATGAATATCCTTCAAACAACGTCTATAACGGTGGCGAAGTTGTGGCTGGCACAATTTATGCAACAGCACATACTGCAACCAAAAACGGCTATTATCTCTATGTGAAGTCAATCAACCAAAATGCAACCAAGATGTATGCAGACGGCACAAAGATGTACGTGTCATCAACAGCCGAAACAGCAGGCAACGTGATGATTTTCTACAAGCAATACACATCTGGTGCAGCACTTGAATACAACGGCTTCTATAGATGGGCAACAGCAAGTGAAGATTTGACCTTCAAGACATCAGCAGACAAGTCAGGCACTGACATCAATGGCGCAGTTCCTCAAGAAGGCACCAACTACTTCACACTCACAGGCACAGATAGAGCAAATGGCGTCAATGAAGGCAAGGTTGTTGGCGACTATGACACAAGAGCAACAATCTGGACCCTTGACTCAAACAAAGCACTTGTCATTCTTGGCAAAGTGGACTCAACACTTGAAGACACCGATCCCAAGTACAAGTGGAAGATAAAACAAAGACAAGTCGATGTAGAATTCATCGGCAGACAATATGACGTCAACGATGATCCTTTGTACACTGGACAATACTCACACTACGTCACACTTGAAGCATCCAACATCGCTCTCGATGAAGAATATGCTGACAGCAGTGCAAAACTCCAAGCAGTGTATGAACAAATCATGGCAATCGTCAAGATTCAGTACAAGTACAAGGATGCAACAGTTGCAGTCAACGATGCAGTCTATGACACAACCTCAATCCTCAATACACCCGATTACATTCCCGAAGAACCTGCCAACGGCGCACTTGTCATTGCATACTGTGTTGCAGATGTAGATGGCGCAGTGTCAGGACAAAACACCATTGACGGTGGCAATCTTAAAGATTCAAAATTCTTCAAGATAACATATAGAGTGTATGCAAAGAAAGCAGGCTTGTACGAAGTGTCAGCAACTGCCACAGACGCAAACCACACCACAGCAACACAAGGCAAGGCAAATCTCATTGTTGACAAACGTGACATCGTCCTTGACTTTACAATTGACACCAACTCACAATATGGCAACTTTGACAGTGGCTATATCTTCGATGGTGGTATGAACTATCGTGGTGTCCAACAAATCACATTCAGAGGTATCCAAGGCGCAGACCAGTTGACAGACATCATCAGTGGCGAAATGACTCGTACAAGTACAGTCGCTTCAAAACAAACTTTGTTCAGCGAATTTGTCAGTGGAGCATTGAAGTTCTATTCAAGTGACGTTGGCGAATACAGGGCATCATTGACACTCAATGAGCAATTTGCAGACAACTACGAATTGAAGCCCGGCAAGAACGTGGAAGGCTCAGTCGGCGAAACAACTTGGAGCGCAAACTGGACAATCAATCCTTACGTCATCAACATTGGTGAAAACGTCAAGGTCGAGTCAAAGACAGTTGTTTACAACGGACAAAAGCACTCAATCTCATATTCAGGCTTCAACAGTTCAATCAACAACGGTGTGTTCACCGAAAGTGGTTGGAAGGAATCAGTCGTCATTGACATCGACTTTGGTGGAAGCGCAATTGGCGAGCAAGTCAACGTAGGCAAGTGGACAATTGCAAGTGTCGATATTGACAAGGGCAACTTCACAGGCGAAGTCGTAAGACAAAGTGGAAGCAAGGCACAAGCAACCGAAGCAATTGACAACTACACCCTTTCAGGTAGTGTTGCATCAGGCGCAGAAGCAGTTCTTGAAATCAAACCTAGAGAAATCCGTGTTGTATGGAATGGTGCATCCATATTGTCATTTGTTTACAGTGGCTCAGCACAAGGCTTGTCATCAAGCAATGTCGCCCTTGAAATGAAGGACGATGACGGCAATTGGCAACCTGCAGGCAACGTGTCAATCAACGGAAACACATTGACCTTTGACGGAATCCTTGAACATACTGGCGCAACAGGCACAGTCAGTGAAACACTCAACTTCTCAATCAAGGACTTCACAGCAGTTGATGCAGGGGATTACACAGCAACAGTGACATCATTCAGCAGTGTCACAGGCAAAAACGATGCAGGCGATGCACTCAAGAGCAACTACGTCTATGACGACAGTCAAGTCAGTGATGGCAAGGATTACACAATTGAAAAATCAATCATCCAAGTGTCAGTGTCAAGTGAAAAAGTTGACGGCAAGGAATTTGATGGAAACTCAGTTGTATATGCCAAACTGCCTGCACTTACAATCACATCAACAAATGGTGGCGCAACCAATTGCAGTGTCCAAATTGATGAAGCACATTATTACAAAAATGGACAAAAGGTTTCCGATGCAGGAAAGGGATATGATGTGTTCATTGATTTTAAGATTAGTGCAACAGATGCAAAAAACTATGAAATAGCAACAGACTCTCGCTCTCGCATCCTTGATGCAAATGCAGAAATCACCCCCAAGGGAGTCATCATCACTCTCAACACAACAGGTGGCACAAACAACATCCACAAGGTGTTTGACAACGACAACATTTATGCAACAGTCACATCAAGTGGAAGGAATACAGTGTCAAGCACAGGCAATCAATTCAAGCCCGGCAGAGGAATGACAGTTGAAGGCTTCATCACAAGTGGTGTTGTGGTCACAGCAACATTCCAAGAAATGGGTAGTGACAGAAGCACATTCAACAAGTACGTCAACAACGTCTATCTTGATGAAAGAACCAACACTTATAAGCAAGCCAGCGATGGATACTATAAGCAACTCTACATCTTGATGAGCAATGATGGCGGAGGCAATCAAGCACAAAACTACTACATCAAGGAAGTGCGCACAAAGGGTGGCGAAACTCTTGTAAAACAAACAAGTGGTTTGTCAATAAGAGTCCACGACAGCAGAGCAGAAGACAGCAACACCAAAGGCAAGGCTTGCCGTATTGCAATAACACCTATGGCAATCAAGGCAACCTATGCATACACTGCACAAAGTTATGCAAATCCCGACAACACCTACAACCTTGATTGGAAGGAAGTCATCTGCACAGACAACAAGATCCCCGATAGTTGGGGCTGGACAGATGCCGAATTGAAGGTTGTAGTGTCCAATGGTTGGATGTATGCAAATGGTGTCAGTGGCGAAAAACGCAAGTACAACCAATACAAGCGTATCGCAGGCAGAGCAGGAAGCACCGAACTTGGCGCAACCTTGGTCAGCAACTGTGGTTACAACTTCTGTGTCACATTGCGCAATCAACCCACACTCATCATTGGTTACTTTGTTGAAAAACCCGATGGATATGAAATCGGCACAATGGCAGGCTTGCTCATTGCAACAGAATACTACAAGGGCAACTTCACACCTGACAACACAATGAGTTATGACTATGTCCAAACACCCATTGATGTGACAACAATCAACAACTTGCCCAGTGGAAAACGCTACACCAGTTGGGAAGACCTGTTCAATGAAATCCCTGACTACGACATCTCAGGTTATACACACAACGGCACAACCTATGGTGCAGCAAGCATCTATCAAACTCTCAAAGATCAACTGACTGCAGCAACAGATGCAAACCTCAAAGAAGCACTTGAAACACAACTTGGCTCATTTGAAGTTGTCTATGACCAACTGGATGGACAAAGTGCACCTTCATTGCAATACGTCTATTGGAAGGCAGAAGAAATTGTTGACGGCAGAGAGTATAAGGAATTCTATCTCATCAACAATATCGATGGCATCATGACTGCAAGCGATATGGAAATGCTCATGGGAGCATTCGGCGACAGTTGGGGCGCAGGCAAGTCATTCCTTTCAAACGTCATCTTTGCAGAAGAAGGCAGTGTGGTCATCTTCAATGGTTCAATCTTTGATTACACCATTGATGAAGATGGCAACAAGAAACCTTTCTCAGGCACATTCAACGGCAATGGCTACGTCATTGATCACATCACAATCACAAAGACCATCACAACTTCTGGTGAACATAACATTGGTATGTTTGCAGAAATAAGAGATGATCTCACCGACAGTGTTGCATGCAAGGTTACAGCCCTTGGCTTCCGCAACTTGTCAATCTATGTTGTTGACAACACAGGCGCAAACAACACAATCAATGTTGGCGCAGTGGCAGGCAAGTATGCAGGCGCATCAGTCATGCAAAACATCACAGTCCACGGCACAATTTCAGTCAAGTCAAAGGCAGGCACAGTCAATGTTGGTGGTGTCTTCGGTTATGACGAAACAGGCTATACAGACGGTGGCGTGTCAGCAGTCCTTGAAAGAGCAATGGTTGTTGCAACCATCCGTGCAGAAGGCAATGTGGCAGTGGCAGGTGGCATCATCGGTGCAATGTCACAACACAACACATCAATTGCAGGTGTTGTATCACTGAGCGAAGTCTATGCAAAGGGCAACACAACCTATGCAGGTGGATTTGTTGGCAGATACAAAGGACTTGACGGCAACAACTATATTGACTGGAAGGCAGGCACAGATTACACTCCTGCAAGCGCAGACAGCAATGCAACAGCAGTTGAGTCAGCATTTATGGATGCAGTGTTTGCAATCAGCAGTGAAAATGCTTACACCAAGGTTGCAACATATGGCACTGCATACAAGAACAAGTATGTCAAGACATATGACCAACTCTATGCAGGCAGTAAGACAGCATTTGACGGCAACAGCAAGTACACAACTCCTGTCACAGCCAAAAACTATGGCATCTATGACGTAGTGGCAGAAAAGGATGTCTTTGCAGGAGTCAACACAACAGGCACAATGCGCCTTAAAGACATTGTTGACATCTATGTCCTTGGCTACGGTCTTACAAGAACAACTGCAACAGTCAACGGTGCATCAATTGACACCTTCAAGAAGGAAGCAACAAGCAAGTACTTCCATGCAAGTGGTGTCACTGAATCACCTGCTTACAAGCCTGATGGCACATCAAGCAACCCCATCAAGATTGCATATCAACAACATCTCTCATTGATCCGTATGTTCAACTACATGCACTTTGAGTTGTCAAAGGACATCAAGATGTACACCGGCTATGAATTGCCAGTTGTTGATGAAGCATTTACAGGAACAATCCAATCAAACGGACACACAGTCAACGTCAGGAGTGCAGAACTCACTGCCCCTGACGAAGACAAGGTGGCAGTGTGGTTTGTGTATCAACCACTCGCATTTGATTGGCTCATAATTGACTAAGGATAGGGAGGGAAACAAAATGGCAAAAGAAAAAAGAAAGTTCAACAAAAACTTTGCTCTTATGTGCATAGTGCCCGTCCTTGTCCTTGTGGTGACAATGAGCATTATGGGTGTCACATTTGCATGGTTCAACGAGGCAGAGCAAACAACCATTGCAAAACTCAGTTTGTCAACGACACAAACCTTCAAGATGACCTTTGACATTGGTGCAGAACTCAACGAAACCAAATACGAAGATTATCAAAACCAACTGCGCTACATCTACAAAGGTCAAACTGCATACGACAAAAATGGTCTGCTTGTGACACCTGTCCACGCCATTGAGCATTACGGATACGAAGACGACAGTCTTCAATACAAAAACTATCTCAATGACCAAGCCTTTGTCGCACCATTTGCATTGAAACTTGACACCAACGGCTATGCTGAAGACGGCAAGACAATTGTCAAGGAATATGCAGTTGACTTCAATTGTGTCATTGAAAGTGTCCACATTTACAACAGTGAAAACCAAGCCATAGAAATCAAGTTGCCCAACGACGGCAAACCTGATGACACCAGCGATGACATCACACAAGATGACATCAAACTTGGCTTCACTTGGTATATCAGTGGTGGCCAAGAAGGACAATGGTACACTCCATATGGTAGGGTATATTCAACAACCCCCACCAACCCCAATGGCGAAGAACCCAATTATGGCACTATCGTCAACGATGACGGCTCACCATACGATTGGGACACAAATCGTCCAACAACAGCATTCAATTCCAATGTCGAAGGCTCAAACTTTACATTCAACATAGTCTTTGCCCCCGAAAAACTTTTCTGGAAGCAATATGGCTCAGTTGATGACTACAATCAAACAGCCGGCGATGTTTATGGAGAGTTGTTCAAGTCAGACAAATGGAATGCAATCAACAGATATTCATCCATCATCTATTCAGGCTCAACCTACTCATTTACAGTGCTTTTGACTGTCACAACAGTCACGGAGGTGGAATAATATGAAAAAATCATCGTTCTTCATTTCAGTTTCAATTATGACACTAGCATTGATTGTGGCAGCAGTAGGTGTCACAGCCGCATGGTTTGGCGATTTGTTTGAATACAGGGATCCCGAAGGTCCAATCAACGTATCATCAGCCAACCCAAAAAACAACGCTATCATCGTTCCTGACAGCACAAGTGGTCTTCCCACAGGAGAAGATGCAATCCTCGCTCCTGCACGTTTAAAGGCAGGCTACGGGCTCACAGATGTGGATGGCAGTGGCAAATATGATTCAATTGAAATCAGTGTTGCCAATGAGTTTGGCAAAAACCATCCTGCAATCGAAAAACCTGCCGTGCCTGTGACAGTCACATTCGACTTTGTTTACAACGGAGCACCTTCAAACGATGACGGCAAAACCACACGAATGAAGATAGAACTTGTGTCCATCACTTTGAAAAACCCCACAGCCACTGACTTGAATGGCGATGGTGTCAAAGATGGCGAAGATGCAAGGATATTCCTTCAAACCAATGCCGACTATCGTGAGGAATTTGGCATTGAAATGTTTGTCACAACAACCAATGGCGAGGTTATGATTTTCCCTGACGCCCAAGGCAACAAGTATTACACTGAAGAAACCAAGGAAGAAGAAGTCAATGGCGAAATCGTCACCACACCTTATTATCAATTGAGGGATGTATATCACTATTACGAAACGGAAAATGGTTTGGTGTCAAATCCTGACAGAGAAGACATCATCAATCCGTACATTGTCTATTTTGACATCGTGCCCGTCATCCACACTCTCAACGCAACAATCCACTTTCTCAAAGTAGATGAAGAAACATCTCCCGAACTTATTGGCACACAATTGTTCTTAAACTTTGAAGTATCCTTCTTGGCAAAGGAAACCACAGGCGAAAATGAAAACCAAAACTAAACTCATCATCTTAATATCTGTCCTTTCAGTATGCATAGTGGCAACTGCCACAGGTTTTACTGTTGCATACTGGATGGGCGCAGATGGCACCAACCAAATCGCACCACAAACTGACACAACCGATTGGAATTATTGGACAAAATATCTCATCTATGAGGAAGTCAAAAATTCACAAGGAAATGTCATAGGCTACAAAGCAGTGGACTTTGAAGGAGCAGTCCTTGAAAACATCATCATCCCTCGTTTTGCAAAGGGTGGCAAAGTCCGTCACGATGATGGCACAATGACCGAAATCACGTCAGCCAATGCTCCTGTGCTTATTGTAGGCAACACACTTTTTGCCGATACAACAGACAAGATGATTCCTGTCACATTGACGTTGCCCACAACAGTTGACGTTGAAGCAGGCGCATTTGCAGGGCTTACAAACTTGACGAAAATCACAATCAAGCAAGTCAAGAGCCATGCAGGCAACACCAACGATGATGACATCAAAATTGGATTGAATGCATTCTTTGGTTGTGACAACGTCAAGCAATTTGTCGCTGCCGAAAACATTGCAATCACAGTGCCCGGTGCAAGCACATCAACCTTTGATGACTTCAAAGTTGCAACAGGTCTGTCAAACGATGATTTGGTTCGTTCCAACGGATAATTGGACTTTAAGTGTCAAAATAAACAACTAAAACCCAAAATGGAAAAGAAAACTAAGAAAGAAAAAAAGCAAGAGCCGTGGATTAAGGCAGTGAAAAGCTGGATTATTTATGCAGTTGTCATCACTATCTTTGTCACGGTTTTTATGCATGATACCACCATCAACACCGATATAGCAGTGGACGATGGCGAGTACGCCACAGTTCTTGCCAACATCGAAGGGATTGTTGAAGCCAACCCTCGTCTTGTGGATTTGGCAATCCTTGGCGCACACGATGCACACAGTGAAGGGCTTGATCCAAAATCCCCCGTTGACTATTATGACAGAGGTCAAATTGTGGGCAAAGTGGCACCCATCACAAGAGGACTTCAATATCGTTTTGCCAAGACGCAAGCAGTTGGCATAGACGTTCAATTAAGGCAAGGCGCAAGAATGCTTCATATCAAATATACCGACTTTGAAGGGGAGTGGTATGCAACACATACATTGCTTTCAAAAAAGGTTGAGATATACATTCTTCAAGTCCTTGAATATCTTGCTTCGCCTGAGGCACAAGGGGAAATAGTCATCCTTTTGTTGCACCCCATTTATTTTGGAGATGATGTCACCCTTGACACTTTCCACCACTGGCTTGCAGGTGTAAAATACAACGACAAAAACATCTATGACTATGTACGCTACGGCACAACCAACACCTTTGATGAAGAAGGCAAGGAAGGAGTGTGCATAGGAGATTTGAGATACAATACCTTGACCGACAACGGAACAAAAGCAGGTGTAGTGCTTTTTGATCGCAGAGAAGAAAAACTTTGGAGCGAGGATATGGAAGGCACTGCCACCGATGAATATATGGGCAAGTTCTTTGATATGGATGCCAATGCAACCCACAAATGGCATTCAAGAAATGGCTACAAAACAATGACAAAACTCATTGACGAGCAAGCAAACCTCATTGCAGAAAGCGATGAATGGGACAACAAGCTCCGTATGAACCAAGCACAACCCGCATTTTCAGTGGGTGGTGTAGGTGATCTGTTTGTTGACCTTTTCAGCTGGAATTTGAAAAATCATTCAATCCGCTACAATGCAAAAATAATCGACCACGAAGACTTTGACAAGTGGCTCAGCATTATGCCCGTATTCCAAGTTGACTTTGTCAACAGTGACTATGGCGACTTCAACAACAAAGTCAACGCCAAAATCACCGCCTACAACCAAAAACTCGTAGAAGAATTGTTGGCAAGCAAATAAAGTATAGTAGAATGAGAAAAGCACGGACAAGCTCCGTG
>JAZRGC010000175.1:0-1509 GCA_045643985.1 Clostridia bacterium | reverse complement strand
AAACAGCCTGATTTTGTAAAGCGAACCATTAGAGATATAGAAAGAGAAGAAAAAGAATATATGGATAGAGTGTTCAAAGCATACGATGAACGAACACCTATTATTGGCGATTGCTCGGAAGATGACCAAATGGCAATGCAGTATGGATTTTTGAGTCCGGAAGTTGCAGCGCAAATAAAGAAACAAAAGCCTGACACATTCTTTGATGGCATTATAGTTGGACAAATTTTTGGCACGTATCTTATTGTAGAACGTGAAGGAATTGCATACATTATCGATCAGCATGCAGCTCATGAAAGAATTTTGTATGATAAATTGACCAAAAGATTAGAGCCAAAATATATTCAACCATTGCTTATCCCTTACAAATTTAAACTTTCTGCAGAAGAAGCCGAATATTTTGAGAAAATAATGCCACTTCTTAACAAAATGGGATTTGACACGGATAAAAAGTTTGACAATTATTTTATATATGCAGTTCCTGATTTGGTGGTAGAAATGAATATGCAACAATTTATGAGTGGCATATTCAAAAATATGCTCACAGACAAAGAAATTACATATTTAGACATTGTCAAAGAAAAAGTATGTCAAATTGCTTGTAAGAGTGCTATAAAAGGTAGGGATAGATTGACTCCCGGCCAAATTTCTGCAACAGTTATGTCATTCCTTGATGCAGATGGCAAATTACCAGAAAAATGTCCTCATGGAAGACCTGCTGTTGTACAATTGACAAAAACCGAAGTCGAAAAAATGTTCAAACGCATTGTATAGGTGAGATATATGGCTCAAACATACGGATGTTGCCCTATATATATTGTTGGCCCAACAAGATCTGGAAAATCTGCTCTTGCAATGAAACTTGCAAGAATTCTTAATGGTGTCATTGTTTCGGCTGATAGCATGCAAATATACAAAAGCCTTGATATTGGCACGGCAAAAGAAAGTATTTCAAACAGGCAAGAAATTCAGCATGAAATGATTGACATTGTGGATGTTGACAAGGAGTATTCTGTGGCTGAGTACTCAATTCAAGCTCGTAGATGCATCGAAAATGCGATTGAGGACAACAAAACACCAATTGTTGTAGGTGGAACAGGGCTATATTTTGAATCACTGTTTTATCCAATGAGTTTTGGTCAAACCAACAAGAATGAACAAGTTAGAGAAGCGCTAGAAAAAGAATTGGAAGAAAAAGGCGCAGAGTATATGCATAGTCGTCTTGAAGAAATTGACAAGGAAACTGCAGACAAATTGCATGTCAACGACACTAGACGGGTTATACGTGCGCTGGAAATTGCAATTTGTGGTGGAAAAACCAAGTCACAGTTGAAAGACGAACGAAATACTCCAGATGTGATTGCAATTGGACTAAATACGGATCGTACAGAATTATATAGTCGAATTGACAAGCGAGTTGAAATTATGTTCGAAGAAGGTCTTGTCAATGAAGTATATTCGGTTGGCAGTTTTAATTACCAAAGTATGAAGGCAATAGGATATAAGGAG
>JAZRGC010000174.1:0-23718 GCA_045643985.1 Clostridia bacterium | reverse complement strand
TTTTTCTTTCCTTGTTCTTCATCCAAATATTGCCTTTTTGCACTCTCTCATTCGTTGAGTTCTTATCATCTATTTACACGTGCGCGCTCGTGTGGTACAATATAGTCAACAAGGAAAGGAGAAAAGAGTATGGCTTATTTGAAAGACTATATGTCAGGACGTGGGCTTTTGACCATAGACGGCAGTTGCATCAAGGATTATATGACTGGACAGGGCAAATATAGAATCAACGGAGACAACGTTGCAGATTATATGTCGGGCAGGGGCTTATACAAAATCAGCAATGGTGTTGTCAAGGACTATATGACAGGCAGAGGCTTGCTGACAATCACAAACAACCAAGTCAAAGATTATATGACCGGAAGGGGCATTGCATCGTATGACAATACCCATATAAAAGACTATATGACGGGCAGGGGGCTATACAAAATTGATGGTTTTCTTTCGGGAAAAGAGATGATGGCACTTATAGCAATACTCTTTGCCGTCTAAACATCAAAATACAACAATCAAGCCTTTACAAAACAAAAACGCACCAATAAAGTGCGTTTTTGTTTGTTTTGGGGAATTTTATTTGTTACGTTTTTTCTTTAATACGAGGGGAATAGTGATTGCTGAGGCGATGAGCAGTGCTGAAAGAGCTGAGCCTACGATTATCCAAGTGATGGTGCTTTTGTCTGTATTGTCGTCGGGGGATTCCGGTTGCTCCTCGGGATTTTCACAAGGGCTTTTCACCGGCTTTTGCTTGAATTCGATGATGACGTCAGTGTCTGAGATTATGCTTTCAAGGGACAGAGTAGATGTGATTTCCACCTCTGTGCCATTGACCTTGATTGATGCGATTTCGCAGTCCTCATTGGGAGTGATGTTGATTGTGAGGCTTGAGCCGTACTCAACCTCGGTTGTGCTTTGCACATCCACTGTTCCGTGCTCATTGCAGTTGACACTCACCTTGAAGGTTTTGATTTTTTCTTTGAATACTGCGCGTATTTCAAGATTGTATTCTACATAATTCAGAATTAAAGTATTGTCAGAAATTACAACTTTTTCGTTGTTCACAATGACCTCAAAAAGTTCCCATCCATCTTGGGCATTGAAGGTCAGTATTACCTTGTCGCCATAATTTATCACATCAAAATCGTTGCATCCTTTGATATTGCCTTGACCTTCTACCGACAGAGAAATGTTGATTTGAATGATTTCAAATTCAACAGAGATTGTGTGGTCTGCAACGATATTTGAGAAGGTGTATGAGTCAATAGCACCGACACTGATACCATCGACTTTTACGTCTTTTACCTTATAACCAGTGATGGGTGTAAAGTTGTAAGTCAAATTATCTCCATAGTTGACTGTTGTATCGCCGGCAGATGAGATTGTGCCGAACTCGTTTGATGATGCAGAGATAGTATAAGTGTTGACTGCAAAGATGGCTTCAATGGTGTGGTCTTGTTCAATATTGCTGAATGTGCAACCATGTTTTAATACACTCAATAATTCATGTTTAGTCAATGGGACACCATCAATCAAAACGGATTTCAAGTAACATCCTTCATTTGGTGTGAAAGTATATTTGATTTCTTTTGCAGAATTGTGTGTACTGGTTGTGTTGCCACTAGGAGATATTGTGCCAAATTCATTTGATGATGCAGAGATGGTGTAGTTTATTTCTGAAAACCTTACGAAAATACTATGGTCGTTGTCTATGTTTGAGAATGTATATCCGTTGATCGCGGCATCTTGCACCTCTTCAGGGCTCAAATCAATTCCGTCAACTATCAATCGATCAATGTAATATCCTTCATCTGGTGTAAAGGTGTACGTAATGCTTTCGCCTTTCAACAAGTAAATACTTGTGCCGGGACAGGCAGAGCCTCCAACTGTTCTTGAAAAATCTATATAACACGCGGGGGTTTCTTTTCGGTCGTAGAAGTTTACATGAATTGTGTGATCGTCAGATATGTTTTCAAAAGTGTATTGTGTATCCAGATTGAGGTAAATTCCAACAACAATAATATTCAGTATATAGATTCCTTCAGGGGCAGAAAATGTGTATTTGATATTATCACCATGACTGACGACAGAGTTTCCTTCGGGAGAAATTGTGCCAAGGGCATTTGATGATGCAGAGATGGTGTAAGTGTTCAGCTCAAATATAGCATATATGCGCGTGTCTTTGGATATACCCGAAACGGTATATCCGTTTGTTGCCGAGTCCGCAACTGTTTCTTTGGGAAGATCTTGCCCGTTGATCAATATGCGTTCAAGGTGATAGCCTTCATCAGGGACAAAAAATATTGTCATGGTTTCATTGGTTTGTATTCTTTCGTGATGTGTATAATTTCGTATTTCGCCGGGGAGAATAGTTCCATGATCGTTTGTGGCCAATTCGAGCGAATAAGAGTTGAAATTCTTATCTCTGTATATATGAAGTGACTCGGCTTCATTAAATCCGATATAACTAAATCTATTTTCAAGAATATCAAATTCGAGATTCAATTCGGATTTGCTGTTGATGCCGCTAACCTCGTTGGCAGAAAATACAGAAGTGTTTTCTTCTATGTAATGTAAATATTCTTCATCAACCTCATCTTCAAAATAAAAGGTTAGGCGCACTTGTTTTCCATTTGAAATTTTTATACAATCCTTGTTGAGTATTGTTGATTTTGAATAAATGGCAATTTCGCTAAGTGCGACGTTGTAGAAGCTTCCTGCGGGTACTTGTTCAACTTCTGCTCCGATATGCAGTTGGCTTATATTGAAAAACATACCATTAACGCGCAAACTGGTTGTATTGTAGTATAATTTATTTGCGGAGCAATCCCAAAAGGCAAAATTGTCTATGTGGGTTATTGTTGCGGGTATTGTCAGTGTATCGATGATATATTTTTCAAACACATAGTCAGAAATTGTGGTGATGATGGATGTTTTTTCATTTATCGTTACGCTTTCCTTTATTGCATAGTCACCAGCGTTTAAATTGGTTGAATTAGGTGCGATAAATGCAACAAGGGCGTTTTCTGTATATACACCATGGCCGTCTGTGTAGTAGTGGGTGTTTTTGCTTGATAGAGTAAATTCCCCAAAAGTTCCTGCAAAAGCATGTGGTCCAATATAACTGACGTTTTCGCCAATCAAAAAATCTGCAATATATGATCCTTTGTTGCGACATTCCATAAAAGCGCCTTCAGGGATTGACTGGATAGACGGCAAATATACGGATTTCAGGTTCCAGCAACGCAGAAAGTCATATCCTTGTAGATATCCAAGATTTTCAAGCGATGAAAGACTCACGCTTGTCAAATTTTTACAATTGTTGAAAGTGTATCCTTTTGTTGAGATGAGATTTGGGAAGTAAGCGCCCACAGCATCGTCAACAGGATGTACATCATATATGCCGGTAAGTGCGGAACAATATTCAAATGATGACGTTCCGATGTTTGTCACATTAGGTGCATAAATGTATTCGAGATTGCGACAATATTTGAATGCACCGTCGTCGATTGTAGTGATTGTGCTGGGTAGAGCGATGTGTGTTATAGATGAATTTTCAAAGGCCTCTTTGCCAATAGAAACAACAGTTATGCCGTCTAAAACGCTGGGGACGATTACGTTTGTTTGATTCCCGGTGTATTGAATCAAGCAACCATCATCTGAAACGATAAAGCTGTCTTCAGGAGATGTATTGTTGTAGCAAGAAATACAGGACACCTTTGTCCGTTCCACTATTTGTCCGTCAACAATTTTTACGCCCACAGCATAAACTCTTGTAGATTTCTTTATTAATATCGGTGTCGTGTATTCGCTGGATGATGACAAATCAGGGCAAGAGCCATCTGTTGAATATAGTATTTCGAAATCCGGATTGGAGCACTTGATTTCCAAAAGGGTGTTGTTGTCAAGATTGCTGAATTCTACTTGATCTGCAACTTCAATGCCGTCTTTGTAGAAAGATATTGTATCCGTTGGATTCTCTACTTGAAAGTATTTTAAGTTTACAGCGCCATGACCATAATAAGCATCCTTGCCTTTTGTTCCCATATCAACTGTATTACTATAAAGCTTTTGTTCAATATAGGAAGCAGAAAAATAAAGAGGGTTGTATGGATCGAGATATAGCAATGCAACAATACCGGCGACCTGTGGAGATGCCATTGAGGTTCCAGACTGTGAAATGACTGAGGAATCGGCAGAATCTATATCAGATATACCAGCAGATATAATGTCACTACCGGGGGCAGAAATGTCAATAATATTTCCGTAGTTGGAGTAAGATCCTTCAAAAGAATTGTGATATTTTTGCTTCAACAGTGAAGAAACGACAATTGCTTTTAGCTCAGGAAGATTGCGCTCTGCAGATTCATTGCCCGCTGCGGTAATTGACAAAATACTCTTTTTCATCAAGGGGCCATAGCATTGTTCATTGTAGATAGATGCTTCATCTTCACCGTCTTTGCCACCGCCACTAAAGCTTAAATTTGTACAAGCGATTGTGTATTGCTCGGAATAAATATTCAACACCCTGAGGTGTGCTGACAACAAGACGGATTTTGCTGCTACACCTTGAGAATTGCCGATTTTGATAGGCAAAATCTTGACATTATTAGGTGTAAGACTGGTTATAATTCCAGCCACGTGAGATCCATGTCCTTCGTCATCTTCAAAGCTGTATTTTGTGTCGTCGCCTTCATCAATGTCGGTTGTGTTTGGGTCGTCGATGTCAAAAGCCAAGTTGTTATAACTATATTGATAATTCGAGTTGACGTATGAATATCCTTTGATTTTACCATTTTCCTCAGTCAAAAGTCTGCCTTCAAACATGGGATGTGAAGTGTTGATGCCAGTATCCATTACGACTACGACAATTTCTTTGTCAATGCAATTATCCACAAGATATTGTCTATATCCACCAATATCCATGGCTTCTGCGCCCCAATTTTTGTATGCAGAGTAGTCATAGTCTTGGTCTGCATAATCTGTTGTTTGTACATATTTGTCTATTGACACACTCAATGATGAGTCCTTTGATAACTTTTCGTAAGCATGTTGAGTTTCTTCTGCAGATGAGTAACACAAAATATGCAAGTTGTTGTAGCTTACAACGTCACTTGCACCATACGTGTCATCAATGTTACCTTGTACGATAAGTCGTTGAAGATAAAACTCATCAACAGCATTTTCAATGCTGAATTTGTTGCCTTCACCAATCAAAACATCATCGTGTTCGATCTTAGGATTGGCAAGATTGTTTTTGTTCATAGCAACAACGGCCTGCTCGAATTCTAAAAAGGAAGCAAGTGATTCTGTTGAAGCTATTGTATTTGAGTCTGTAATATCAAAATCTATGGTTGATGCCAAACAAAGCAACAACACACAAATCAACAGTGTGAATCCAAAAAAATTACTCTTCTTCATGTTCATGGGTGATGCCTCTGCTATCGCGTTGAAATCTGCGCTTTAAATGAACCAAATATTATCATATTACTAATAAAAAAGCAACTGCAAGATAAAAATTAGAATAGAAAAAAAGCACCACTAGGTGCTTTTGTTTGCTATTTCAGCAGGTTGCTTGCTTTGATTTTTTTCTTTGAGGCAAGGATGAGATTGTCAACCTTTTTGGTGGTCAGGTTGAGCCTTTCTGCAATTTCTCGGTAGGAGTAGTTTTGGAGATACAGACACATCACTTCGTATTGCTCATTTGTCAGCAAGTCCTGCAAGGATTTGTAGAAGGATTTCATTTCATCCATACGTGTGAGCACGTCAAGGGGAGATGGCTCGCTTGAAGGTATTGATGAGATAAACTCTTTGGCTTCCTGCTCCTCAGGGGTGCGACCTGTGATTGAAACTGTGACAGGCACTTTTTTCCTTGACATATCAACAAACTTATTGTTGAGAGCAGTGCGCAGGAGTGCGCCAAAAGGCCCTTTGTTTTCGTCATAGACAGAGATGAGTTTTGTGAGAAGGATTTTGCCTTCCTGCACCAAATCTTCAACGGCATAGCCTTCGATATTTTTGTAGCCCGATGCAACGTCAAAGATTTCCTTGTCAAAGTAGAGAAGGATGTCTTCTTGGGCTTTTTGGTCGCCCTGTTTTGCAAGGAGAATGACGTCTTGGATGTCCATCAGTGTCTTTGTCTTACCACTTCATAAAGGATGATGCCTGTTGCAACAGAAGCATTGAGAGAGTTGATTTTGCCGTACTCTGGGATTGTGAGTGTGTCATCACAAAGTTCCTTTGTCAGTTTCTTGATGCCTTCGCCTTCACTGCCGATGACGATTGCTGTGTTTCCTGTCAAATTCGCTTGTTTTGGGGCTTTACCGTCAAAATCCGTTGCATAAACCCACACATTGTGCTCTTTGAGCATTCTTATGGTATCGTTGATGTTGGTGACTTTTGCAATGAGCATATGCTCGGTTGCGCCACTTGCCACCTTGACAACAGTGTCGTTTACACCAACACTTCTATGTTTGGGGATGACAATGCCATGTGCGCCAAAACACTCTGCACTACGTACAATTGCGCCGAGATTGTGGGGGTCGGTTATGCCGTCAAGAAGGACGACAAGAAGATCCTCATCTCTCTCTTTTGCAAGTGCCAAAATATCTTCAACGGTGCAGTAATCAAAGTCTGTGATTTGGGCAAGGACACCTTGATGGTTGCCACCTTCGCTGAGTTTGTCCATGGTGAACTTGTCAACGTATGAGATGACTGTGCGCTTTTCCTTTGCCATTTTGTAGATGGGGGAAAGGACAGGGTCTGGTGCGCCCTTGGGGAGATACAACTTTTCAATTGTCTTGCCTGCACGATAGGCTTCTTTCACTGGGTTTCTTCCGTAGATGATCATAATTATTCCTCAAAAGACTTGTCAAGAAAACTTGAAAGTCTGTCATTTTGTCCTGTTATATAGAGATAGCCGATGACGGCTTCAAATCCACTTGCTCTGCGATATTCACTTCTGTCGGCATGTTTTGCAGATGTTTGGATTTGGCAATTTCTTGCACGGCGAAAAACGTCTGCTTCAATCTCGTCAAATTCGTCCATAAGTTTTTCTGCAATCTGTGCTTGGTGGACTGCCTTGACAACCTTTGTCACTTCCTTGTGGAGAATGCCTGTTTTTGATGAAGATGACAAGGATATACGAGTGCGCGCATAAAGAGATTGCACTGCATCGCCTATGAATGCAAGTGTCATAGGATGCATTTTCAGTGCGTCTTCTGTTGATATTGGTGTTGTAAGAGTGAAAATTCCGTTGAGCATATCCATATTTTAGCACAGACTTTCAATCTTGACAAGAAGACTTAAATAAGTTATTATTTAAGATGTCTAGCACAACGCTAGTGCGCATCCTTGCGCAGGAGATAGACCCGATGAAAAACAGACTTTTCAAGTATAATCTCATAGCAATATTGATTGTCGCAATGGTGGCAACTCTTTCTGCATGCCACGTTGTGGATGGTTGGATTGACGGTGTCCTTGAAGGATTGAAGCCACCAACTCCCCAAGTGAAAGAAGTGTCCATATCCTATGATAATGGTCTTTCAGTCAGTGAAAATGGCGCACTGGAAGCAATTGTCGGCAAGGAATTTAAACTTACTGCAATAGTCAACGAAGGCGCACCTGAGGTTGTTGAGTATGTTTGGACAATGACAACCGATGGCAAATCACAACAGGTTGGCACAGGCAAAGAATTGAGTTTTGAGTTTGAAACCTTTGATGAAAAGCCACACCAATTTCAAGTGACGGCAAATGGCGTTGCAAGCAATATCATTGAAGTGTGCTTGACCTATTCAGCAAAACTTGTTGACGCAGGCATTTTGTCATCAACACACATCATCTATGATGATGTTTTGCAACAATCCATTGACAATATTGAAGAAATAACCCTTGAAGCCACTTGGAATAAGGAAGCAATCCCTGTCGATGCACAAGTTGACATTGCTTGGACCATTGGCGACAATCCCACAATCGAGGGCACAGAGAAACAATTCAAATACACACCTATGTCCGTGGGTACATACACCATAAAGTTGACACTTGCATACAACAACGATGTTGTGGAGCATGTCCTTACAATTGTTGTCATTGAAACATATTCGGCAGTGGACAGTGCAAGCATTGTTCTTGAAGACGGAGCAAGTTCTTTTGGCAATGGCGAAGAAACTCAATATTATCAATTGGTCAACAGTGAAAATAGGGATGAAATCACACTTTCACTCAACACATTGCCTGCTGGGGAAACTGACTACGATGCGCCAATCACTTGGATTGTGAGAGATAGAGGTGGTCAAAGAACTCTTGAAAGCAATGAAAGACAAGTGGTATTTGTCCCTGCATATGGCGAAACAATTGTCAAGGCAGTTGTAGACAATGTAGAAAGCAAACATATTGTCATCTTTGCATTGACGTCAGCAGACAAACAAAAATACGATTCATACATCAACGATACTTTTGTTTGGGTTGACGGCGTTGAAAATGGATATATAAACGATCAAACCGACCTTAATCGATTTGTGCAACACGCCTATTCAACAAGACAAATATTTGACGGCACAAAAGCAAGTGGATTTCCCTTTGCAACACCCAGCCATTTTGACTTTATTGGGGAAGATAACTCACAACCATTGATTGACACCCTGCACACAATTGACGAGTCGGGCAAGATTTCCGTCAACAGAAGTTGGAGCGAAAACTCTGCCACAGGAGAAAGAAGCGACTACGTTTTGTACATAACAGATGAGTCAAGATTTATGACACCATCTCAAAACTATTCCCCTGCAACAGAGGTAAAGCAAGACGAAACTGCACTTGTCCACTTTTCAAAACTTGACGACAGCAACAAGCGCACAATGTTGCCTGTTGATGACAATCCTGTCTATCCCGATCCTATCACAAATAGCCAAATGTTGTTCAGGGTCCTAGGTTGGGGCTATAAACCAATGTTTTCAGGCAGTGCAGACAGTCAAAAAATGCAAGCATTGTACCATAATATCCGTCAAGTTGCACTTGACTATATCACTGACGAAATGAGTGATTATGAAAAAACACTCATAATATATGAGTGGATTGCACAAAAGGTGGACTATGACTATGCAATTGTTGAAGGCACTCTTGAAGATTTTGAAAGCCTGACATACAATGCTTTCTCTCTTGAAGGTGTATTTTGTGATGCCGATGGCGAAGGTTATGGCCAAGCAGTTTGCGATGGCAGAGCAAAGGCTTTTGTGGCACTTTGTGGCGTTGAAGACATCAAGGCTGTCCGTGTCACAGGCAACTCACAAATCAATGGATCACAGGAAAGACACGCTTGGAATAAGGTGCTCATAGACATCAATGGCGATGGCAAAAAAGAGTGGTTTATGTGCGACACAACTTGGTCGGACAGAAGCAGTGCAACAGATCGCACTGAGCGACTCAACAAGCAATATTTCCTTGTGACTGATGCCTACACTGCCAACACACACTTTGCCGATGAGCATTCGCCAAATCCTGTCTGCAATACGACTTTTGACTACTATGCCAACACAATCATCGACAATGGCAGTGAGGATTTTGACTTGTTCATTGACAAGAAGAATTTCCTTGGTGGCAGTGATGAACTTGACAGAGCAGTCAACTATGCAAAAGACAACAATGTTATGCTTGAATTGAAGATTTCATCATCAGTGTGCAGTACACCCAATGAGTTGAAACTTTTGATTTTGAGATATGCAAAAGATGCAACGGTTGACATCTACACCATTGCATCTTCAAGCAAGTATAACATTTACACAATTGTGTTCAATTAGAGATATTCACGGAGTTCGAGAATACATTTGTCGTAATACTCCAAAACTTCTTCAGCAATAGACGGCATTTCGGTGCCGTCTTTTTTCATTTCATTGACACACTTTTGCACACTGTTGACGCCCATAATATATCCGTCAATGAGCATCTCTGCAATGTGGGATAAATTGTTGTTGAACATTGCATTCATGCTGACTCCTGCTTTGAGCATAGTCTTTTCAAAAAAGCCACTTTTGGCTTGTTCTTGCTCCTTGCAATCAAGTTCGTTGAGAGCACGATTGTAGAAATTTCTCAGGTCGTCTTGTTGATTCATAATAAGACGTCGAAGGTCTTCGTTCTCCACATAAGACATAAGGTTTGTGATGGATTGTATGCCCATCTCAGTGTTGCGCACGATTTCTCTAAATATTTTCATATACACTCCTTTTTGTAAGCAATAAATAAGATTGAATCAATTATCAATCAAAAATTTTGTCCAAAATTTCCTTCACCCAAGATTTGTAAACAATCTCATCTTCGCCACTGTCGGGGACAAAACAAAGGGGTGGAAAAGCAACACACCACCAGTTGTCGCCCTTGCCCGATCCAAGTTCAATGATGAGGGCATCATATTCGCCTTCGGGGAATATATATTGGTCATATTGTCGCTCAGGAAAATATGATTTGTTGACATAAACCGAACTTGAATATGCAAAATTGTTGCGATTAAGTGTTGAATTTGCGATATTTGTCAAATTTTCAACGTTATCTTTTATGGCGCATAAGGCGTCATTTTTGTTTTCGCATTCGGCAAGAATATCCCCTAGATATGCAGTGATTTCATCACGTACTTTCAGTTTGACTTCTTGGTCAATATCGTTGTTTGAGTTGGCACGGATATGTATGCGCACGACACTATTGTAGATGTCGCTGGGCACTGACAAAGGATATATGTTGCATGCTGAAAAACTGAATATGATAAACAGCAAAAGCATAAGTGCTACAATGACAAAATGTTGATTTTTCATAGGGTTATTATTGCCTGTTGTTTTGAAAATAAACTGTTGTCGCATAAAAATTTTGTCCAGAAACAAAATAAGCAAGAGGTGCATATGAAAAGGAAAAAATATGTTGTTTCGATATTGTCTGTCGCCTTTGTGATTTTGTTCACGGGGGTGCTTGCAGGCACATTTAGTCTTAGACCAATTGGACTTGAAATTGCAGAAGGTGCAGTGTTGAAAAATGGCAGTCGTGGCGCAGATGTGCGCACGGTGCAAACAAGGCTCAAAAATTGGGGCTATTACAAAGGCTCAGTTGACGGAATATATGGCAGTCAAACTGTCAGTGCAGTCAAGTTGTTTCAAAGGCGCAACGGATTGGCAGTTGATGGCATTGTTGGGGCAAAAACTGCATCGGCAATTGGAATCCGTTTGAGTGGCACATCCTCATCCGGTGGAATTTCATCAAGTGATCTCAATCTTCTTGCACGTGTAATTTATGGCGAAGCAAGGGGCGAGCCATACACAGGGCAAGTGGCAGTTGCAGCAGTTGTGCTCAACCGTGTCAAGTCGGCATCATTTCCAAATACCATTGCAGGTGTCATATATCAATCGGGGGCATTTGATTGTGTTGCAGATGGACAAATCAATCTCACACCAAATGCAACGGCAAGAAATGCTGCACAAGATGCTCTCAATGGTTGGGATCCAACCTATGGTTGCTTGTTTTACTACAATCCAAAGACTGCAACCAACAAGTGGATGCTTTCAAGGCCGGTCAAATTGTCAATTGGCAATCACGCATTTTGTTAAGGAGATAAGATATGGAAGATGTATATAGTGGAAATATGGAAATAACCAAGGCAAAACATTGCAAATGTGATGAAAATCGTGGAAACAATCAACGAAAAGGGGTTGTGTATGGGTTGATAATGGCAATCATACACGCCTTGGGTGTGGGTGCGATTGTGGGGCTTAGTGTTGCGCTTCATTTCAGTCAGGAGAAACTGAGCAATCAAATCACATATCGCAACCAAATGGAGAGCGTTTATGCAAGGGCATATTATAGCCTGCTTGACGGAGTGAATGATATGGACACAACTCTTGCAAAACTCACCGTGGCAAAATCCAAGGAAAAGCAGGAAAGTTTGCTTTACGACATTTGGTGCTCATCAACTCTTGCCGAAGAATATCTTGCAACCTTTGGCAATCAAGATGAAGGTATGCGCACGGCAGTGAAGTTTGTCAATCAACTGGGGGACTACTCCTTGCATCTTGCAGATAAGTTGTCAAAAGGGGAGCAGTTGACGGACAAGGATAAGGCAACCCTTGAAAAAATGCGCCCTATGGCAAGCACTTTGAGAGAATCCTTGCAAAAAATCAATGGGGATTTGAGCAAAGGAAAGTTGTTTATGGATGACAACGGAGTGTTGAAAGAGTTTTCAAAAGCATTTTCAGCCTTTGCAGAGCCTGACTTCAATTATCCACAAATGATATATGACGGACCATTTTCTGACGGACTTGAAAGTGTGTCGGCAAAAGGTCTTGACGGATTGAAGGATATAAGCAAAGATGAGGGCGTCAAAATCATCAAAGAGTTGTTTGATGATGCCACGAATATTGAGTATATTGGCAGATTTGACGGAAAAATCCCCACAGAAAACTATTCTTTTACAATAGATGGCAACGTAGCATTTGTACAGTTGTCTGCAAAAGGTGGCAAAGTCATCAACTACTCATTGACTGAAACAATTGAAGAAGACACGGATATAGCAAGAAATGCAGGAGAGATTGCCATTGCATTTGCAAAGCAAATGGGCTACAAAAATATGCAGGTTGTGTGGAGCGCATCTGCCCATGGACACACATATGTCAATCTTGCTCCTGTAGAAGAAGGCATAATATTGTATCCAGACCTTGTCAAAGTGAAAATCGACAACAAAACAGGCAAGGTTGTGGGGTTTGACAGCGCACACCATGCGTACAATCATCGCAAAAGACAACTCGACAAGCCAACCATTGCAGAAAGTGATGCACGACAAAACTTGTCCATTGCACCCATTGCAGAAGGACGTCTTGCCCTAATCCCCGAAGGCGGAGGACAAAAAGAAACGTTGTGCTACGAATATCAATGTGAGCACGATGGCACATACTTTGTGTATATCGATGCAATGACAGGGGCAGAAACAGAAATACTTTATGTCATTGATGATGTGGATCAAGGGCAGAGTTTGATGTAATCCCGAAAGAAAGACAAAGAAAAAACCACGGACAAAATCCGTGGTTTTTGTATGTGTTGTCAACTTTGATTATTCAACTGATTTTGATCTACGTTGCTTGTTGGGGTTTTTGACGCCAAGTGAGCAAAGTGCTGTAAGGAAGGAAATAAATCCAAGAGCAGGTGCTACGATGAGAGCGATCCATGCGCCGTTGTCAACAAGTGCCATAATGTTTTGAGCGAGTGCATCTGCTGCTGCAACGTCAAGTTCTGCAAATGCGCCTGATGTGATGATGAACATTGCAGGGTAGAGAAGTGAAAGTGCTGTGCCGGCAAAGATGATGAGTGTCCAGATGACATTGTATCCCTTTGAATATTTGCCTGCGCAAAGACAGCTGAATGACACGATGAAGTGGATGAATGCAAAGACCAATGTCATTGAAGGCACATAGAGCCAAAGGAGATTTGCGCCGACACCTTCTGTTGCCCATGCTTCTGCAATGTAGCCAGGTTGGAACAATGCGATGATGGGTGTGATTGCATCATATTGTGCAATGCCACTGAGGAATGCCACTTCGGGGATTACGCCTGTTGATGAGAGATATGCAACAACAAAGAATCCTGTGAGAAGAAGTGCCCAAATCATTGCAAATGCGCTTGCTGCACGGCCAAAGCCTTTCTTCTTTGCCTTTGCAGGAGCGACTGTTTCATCTGCAACGTTGTCGTCTGCAACCATAGGTGCATCGTAGGTTTCTTCAGGTGTGACTGCATCGGGATTTTGTGGGACATAGGTGGGTTGGACTGCCACTTCGTGACGAGGAATCTTTACACCGATTGTGACACCACAACTGGGACATTTAATTTTATGCTTGTAGCCATCAGGGAGTGAGTCTGCATGTACAGGAGGCTCAAAACTGATTTCGGCTCTGCAACTGGGACATCTTGTATACATAGTTGACGCTCCTTTAAGTATTATTTTATGTTCTCTACAATTATAGTATTTTGTAGGCGCATTGTCAATGATAAATTTTTTGCCACAATGAAAATTCAATGAGAAAAACGGCATTTTGCAGTGTTTTGTGCAGTAAAAGGGCACAAAATGAAGAAAAATCGCCGAAAATATTTTTTCTCAAAAGAGAAAATTGTACAAAAACATTTCATAAACAAAGATATTGCCAAAAATTTTCTGCTGTGATATAATAGCCAAGTCATATGGTGCTCTTGTAAAAAGAGATAATCGGGAATGCAGTGTAAGTCTGCAACAGCCCCCGCTACCGTGAGGAAGTGATGAGATTCTGCCACCTTTTGGGAAGGCACTCCGTCAGCGATGACGTCCAAGTCGGGAGACCGGCCTATGACAGGCAACAATCATTTCGGTGGGAAGTGAGTGTGGGTTTTCCTATGCTCAAATACAACTCCCTCCGAAGAAAATACGGAGGGTATTTTTTTATGAACAAAAGAGCAAAAATCATTGTCGCACTGACACTCGTCATTTTGACGCTCGCCCTTGTACTAACTGCATGTGATGGTGGGCTTCAAGCAGAAATCGACAAACTTAGACAAGAAATCGCCAACCTGCAACAACAAGTTGGTGGCTATGAAGCAGATTTTGAGGAAAAAAGTGTTGTCCTTTACATTGGAGAAGATAGATATGAAATCACCACAAGAAAGGCATATCTTCACGATGCAATCAAGGACCTTTTGAAGGAAGGAAAAATCTCAAAATATGAGTATGGCACAGATGAACTCAATCCCTATATTTCGGCAATTGATGATCTTCAACAAGACACTGCCAACTACAAGTATTATTCCGTGTGGCACAATGTTGATGTCTTTGCACTGAAACAAGCACCATCAGAGTGGGGCAACCCCGGAAGATCAACTGTAGAAACGGATGATTTTGGCAGTCAATATGTTGTCACAACAGTTGCAGGCACCAAATTGTATTATTCATCAACAGGGGTTGGAACACTGCCATTGATTGATGGTTGCACATATGCAATACTTGTGGACTAAATTGCACAATAAAGTGTTTATATTGTTAAAAATATACACTAAACATTGTGTTTTGTAAACATATGAAAAACAAAGCAAAAGAAAAAGACAAGACGATCATCAAGAAGCGCACTGTGCTGACGGCACGATATGTCACACAAGTCGCAGTGATGGCAGGGCTTATTACGGCCTTGAAATTTGCCTTGTCATTTTTGCCAAATATCGAAGTCATCACTGTGCTCATTGCAGTGTTTTCAACAGTATGGGGGATGAAATATTCTGTGCCTGCTGTGCTAGTGTTTTGCACTGTTGAGATGGCAATTTATGGCATAGGAAGTTGGGTGCCGCTATATTATATTTATTGGCCTATGTTGGCTGTTGTTTTTCACTTTGCTTTGCGCAAAAAAAAGACGCCAGTTGCCATGGGTATTGCAGTGCCAATCGGCTTGGTTTTCTGTGTATTGTTTGGCGTGTTGTCGGCATCAACTGAAACCTTGTTTGTCATTGGTGCAGTCAGCCCTGATTTGCTTGGCACGTTTTTTGTGTCTTATTATCTCAAAGGATTGTGGTTTGACATTGTCCACACAATCTCCGTTGTGGTGAGCATACTTGTGTTGTATATCCCACTTGTGAAGATGTGTCAAAAAATCACGGCTGGCATTCATACTGCACCAAAGGACAATGTTGATATGCTTGATGATGTTGAGAGTGTAGAAACTGCCACAGAAAATGTTGTCGAAGAAAGTGGAATTGATGCAGTCGGCACTCAGTCAACTGACCTTGATGACGAAATTTTTACAACGGAGCAGGATGAAAAATAAGAGAAATTGTCGCATTGTGTCTAATTATGTACCAAATGAAAAATTGGACGAATATTGTGCTAATATGTGCTCAACAAACTTAGGAGCGACATATGAGCAACGTACGACATCCATCTTGTGCAATCCGTGAACTTGCAATGAGTGCAAAGAAAAGGTTGGCAAAACCTGACGGCACTTATTTTCCATCGGGGCTTGAACCACCATCAACACTGACACCATCTCAAAAGGAAATATTTTTGAAGATACGTGCTTTGTACGACTCGGGGGAAGAAGTCACAAATCCCATTGGGCAACTTGCCGACAAGGAGTATATGGCAACCTTATCCCACGAAGGGAAGCAAAGATATATCCTCAATTTGTGCAACGACTACGTTGCAATGAAAAGGCTATTTCTTGACAAACTGGCATCTTCGCCTACGGGCACGAAGCGAGAGAGCAATTTTCTTCCATAAAAAATTGAAAAGGATCGCCCCACAAGAAAAGGACAACAGAGAATAGACGGTAGGCTGACCTTTTCCACCAATTTCAACAGAAATGAGATAGAGTAGAGCAAGGATGATTGTGGCAAAAAAGTCCACAATGCCTTGCTCTATTTTGTTTAGTTTGTGGCAAGCATACAGCCGAGAAATAATTCCACCTGCAAAGCCAAAACCAAAGGACGTCAAGGCATAAACAAATTGCCCCGACCACGAAACACCAAGTATCATTTGAAAATCTTTTTCAACAAGCCCTTTTCAACACTGCCTGTGGTGTATCTCAGCCCTGTCACAACCCCTTTTGCAATCATTTGTCCCTTTTCAAGATCTAGGAGTTTGATTTCAAGTTCGTGTCCTGTGGCAATGAGGATTTGACCATCCAGTTGGATTTTGATTTCCTTATCTCCAAATGTTGGCACACCTTTTACACCACTCACTGACAACAACTGTTGTCCGTCAAGTTCAAGCCTATGATTTTTGACACTGCCACTTGTTGAAAATGAGAGATTTTCAGGTTTTGCCACGTGAGAAACTGCATCGGTGGGAGTTTTGATGGTTGATTTCACAAAGTTGTTGACTTTTTCCATGGTAATACTATATGTGTGCGCGTTGAAATAATTGACACCGACCGAAAAAAATAATAGAATGTTTTCTATGGGAAAACAACAACTGAAAAAATACAATCTTGACAACTCTGCCTTGTTTTATCCAATTATGGCATCAAAAAAGTCACAGAGTTTGTTCCGTTTGTCAGTTGTCTTATGTGACGTAGTAGAGCCCGATGTTTTTAGACAAGCAGTCGAAAAGACAATGGACAGATTTCCTGTGTTCAAAACAAGGCTTAGAATGGGCTATGCTTGGCACTATCTTGGCGAAAACACGGCAGAAATCAAAATTTATGACAAAGCAAAAAGTGTCCTTGCACCAATAGACCCCAAGGAAAACAACGGATATCTCTTTCGCTTTATAGTGGAAGGCAAGCAAGTTATCCTTGAAGTGTTCCACGGCATATGTGATGGCACAGGCGCATCAGTGTTTTTCAAAGGTGTTTTGCAAAAATATCGTCAACTTCAAGGCGTGGAAGTCTGTGGAGAAAATACAATAGACTTTGAAGCAGAGTACACCGATGAAGAAAACGAAGACGCCTACAAACGATATTACACCCCCATCAAATTCAAAGATGCTGACATCAAAGGGCTGACAGGTGTCAAACCCCAACTTGTCCATGGTACTCCTAGTGCCAACGGATATACATCCACAGTGTATTTTGGCAAATATACAGAGATAGGCAAACTTGCAAAGGAAAGAAATGTGACCTTCACATCATTTTTGTCAGGACTTGTTGCATATACCCTTGCCAAAATCAACTATGGCAAGAATCCCCTTGTGATCCTTGTGCCTGTCAATCTCAGACCCAAGTTTCCATCAAAAACAGTGCGCAATTTTGCAACATTTGTTCGTCTTACTTTTGATGGACAAAAGTGTGGGGATGTGGAAGAATGCATACAAGAAGCATCAAGACAATTGACGGCAAAAACCGACCCAGACGAGTTGAAAAAAATGATTGGCACAACAGTGCGCGCAGAAAAGACTTTGCTCTTGAAGATTGCACCATTGTGGTTTAAGATGATGGTGGCAAAATTCCTGAGATTGTTCTTGAAATCAAGGCAATCATTCATCATAAGCAATATGGGCAGGTTTCAAGTGCCTGATGCACTCGGCATCGAAAAGGCATTCTTCAACGTCAATGTTTCAAAGAATGCAAAGACCAACATCGGTGTGGCAACTGTGGGGGATACGGTGGCAATTGCCTTCACAAAATCCATTGTTGAAACAGACATCGAAAAAGTGTTCATAAGAACCATCGAAAGTATGGGTGGCAAATTTGAAAATGACACAATCGACACTTTAAAGCAGTAAATACGACCAATAAAGGTAGGAAATATGAAAAAATTTACATCAAACGAACTTAGAAATGCATGGCTTGATTTCTACAAGAGCAAGGGACACGCAGTGATCCCTGCAGCATCACTCATCGGTGATGGCACAACTGGCGTTATGTTCAACGTTGCAGGCATGCAACCCCTTATGCCTTATCTTCTTGGCAAGGAACATCCCATGGGCAAACGTCTTTGCAACGTGCAAGGTTGTGTCCGTACAGTTGACATCGACTCAGTTGGCGATGCAACTCACTTTACATTCTTTGAAATGATGGCCAATTGGAGCCTTGGCGACTATTTCAAAAAGGAAAAAACTGCCTGGACATTTGAACTTCTCACCGAAGTCTTTGGCTTTGACAAAAATATGATTTGTTCAACAATCTTTGAAGGCAACGAATCTGCACCTCGTGATGAAGAAACAGCATCATATCTCAAAGCACTTGGCATCAAGGAAGAAAACATTTTCTATCTTGACAAGTCCAACAACTGGTGGGAACTTGAAGGCACAGTTGGCACACCCTGTGGCCCTGACAATGAATGGTTCTATCCTCGTCACGACAGACCTTGTTGTGACAAGTGCGATGTGGAATGTGATTGTGGCAGATATGTTGAAATCGGCAATGACGTCTATATGCAATACAAGAAGACAGAAAACGGCTATCAAGAACTTGAAAACAAAAACGTTGACACAGGCTTTGGTCTTGACAGATTGCTCTTGTTCCTTAATGGACTTGATGACGGCTACAAGACAGACTTGTTTGCAGGTGTAATTGCACATCTTGAAAGTGTATCCGGCAAGAAATATGGCGAAAATGACAATGACACCAAGGCAATGCGCATTATTGCAGACCACACACGTACAACAGTTATGCTCATTGGCGATGTCAACGGCATCCTTCCTTCAAACACAGGTGCAGGCTATATCCTTAGAAGACTTATGCGCCGTGCAATAAGATACTGCAAGAATCTTGGCATCAGCGCAACAGAAATGTGCGAAGTGGCAAAGATCTTCATTGAAAAGGTTTATTTTGAAGCATACCCCCTTCTCATCGAAAAGGAAGAATATATCCTTGATGAAATCAAAAAGGAAATTGCAAAGTTTGAAGTTACACTTGCAGGTGGCATGAAGGAATTTGACAAGATTGTCGGTGGCATGGAAAGAAAGAATCAATTTATGTCACAAAAAGATCCAAACTACATTCCCGAAACAGAAATCTCAGGCAAGCAAGCATTCCGTCTTTATGACACATTCGGTTATCCCCTTGAACTCACTGTGGAACTTGCAGGGGAAAGAGGCCTCACTGTTGATGAAAAGGGATTCAATGAAGCATTCAAGGCACACCAAGAACTTTCAAAGGCACAAGCACAAGCAGCAAAAGGTGGCATGACAGAAAATTCACTTGAAACCACACATCTCCACAGTGCAACACACCTTCTCAACTATGCATTGAAGAAAGTGTTGAATGATGAAACAATCAACCAAAAGGGAAGCAACATCACACCTGAAAGACTTCGTTTTGACTTCAACTTCTCTCGTCCTTTGACAGAAGAAGAAATCAAGGCAGTTGAAGATGTTGTCAACGGCGAAATCGCAAAGAAAACTCCTGTCATCTGCGAAGAAATGACAGTGGAAGAAGCAAGAAAAGCAGGTGCAGTTGGTGTCTTTGGCGACAGATATGGCGAAGTTGTCAAGGTTTACACCATTGGCGCAAGCAAGGAAATCTGTGGTGGACCTCACGCAGAAAACACAGGCGACCTTGGCAAATTCCGTATTGCAAAGGAACAAAGTTCATCAGCAGGCGTAAGAAGAATCAAAGCAGTCCTTGAATAATCCAAACATCAAATATACTGAAAAAACGAGCATCCTAAGTGGGTGCTCTTTTTTTTGTATTTGGGCTGGCAAAAGCAGATTATAACTGTATTTTTGCATAGTTAGAATGTCAAAAATAATGAATGTATGCTGGTTGGTATTTTTTAGATTGTCAAAATTGTGTCGAATTATGGTTGCACAATGGTTTCTTTTTTGATATAATGACTAGGCTATGTGGGAATATCCCAATAGAATTACAGAAAAATTATTCAAACGGAGATAGATATGAACAAAACTGAACTTCAAGCAAAACTTGACTTGCAAAAATGGTTGGACAGTGAAAAGTACCACAAAGATATGTGTGGCATGTATGACTACTGCAAATATTGTGATCGCAACGATGCAACACCTTGCGCAACAGCATCACTTGCCCTTGCAGATGCAAACAAAGCAGTTGATGACGATGTGAAATACGCCAACAAGTCACTTGGCAAAAACTTTGACTATGACAAAGTTATGACAAAGAAAGCCAACAGAAAGCCTTTGACATTTGCAGAAAAATATGCACTCAGTGATGACATCGTCAAGGAACGCTATGCAATCTTGAAGAATGCTTTCACCGACACAGAAAAGGGCACACTCCCCATCAAGAGCAGAATTTCAAAGCAATGTGATACATATCGCAGAGGTGGCGACATTGTGGGCAAAATCACAATCATCGGCACATCACTCCGTATCAACCTTCCTCTCGATCCCGATGCAGAAGAATTCAATGATGGCAAGACACCTCACGTCAATATGGGACACAAAAAGGTTTATGAAGAAGTGCCTTTCCAATTCAAGGTCAACTCAAAACTTGCCTTGAAACGTGCTCTCGCTCTCATCGAAATGGTCAAAGCACTTTAATCAAGCAGACAAAAAGCACCGAACAATCGGTGCTTTTTTTATGCCAAATTTTCAAAAGTGTCATCAAAGTCACCTTGCGTGCAAAGGCAATTTTCGCAAGAAAAAACTCAAAAGGGCTTGGAAAAATAGGGTTTTTTGCGCATTTTCGTTGACCACATGGGCGTGTGCGTGTATTATTAAGATATGAAAAATATGAAGAAAGCACTTTTTATAGCACTTATTTTGGTTTTGGCATTGGCAGTTGTCACAGCATTTGACCATCAGTCAGTTGCTCTTGCCAGTGATTCTAGTTCAGTTGAATCCTTCCTTTTTGATTTCAAGGACGGAAAGTTTGTGTTGCGCCACAATGGCGACACTCTTTATCAAAAGGCATATTACAGCGACACGGAACTTGTTGAAGTCATTGAGCAAGTGGTTGGAGTTGATGGTGACTATGACCTTGTCATCCCATCTCCTCAAATCACAGTTGCCCTTTCCAATGGTGGGGATGTGCAACCCTATTCAAAGACAGACAACAAGTTTTCATTTGTTGCTTCGTCAACCCACGTGTTTGATGGTCTTGCCGTGGACGGATTTTCAAAGGTGGACATCACCAGTGGTTTCACTTGGACATATTCAAGAAATGACGGTGCAGAAACCGATATGGCAGGCCACGGACAAGCAATAGATTTTGGCAAAGGCAATGCATATGGCAAGTACGCCATTTTTGCATACGGCTCAGTGTCATTCCAGTTTGACGGACGAGTTTTCTATGCAGAAGGCAAGTCGGCAGGTGTGGAAGTTGAAATCCAAAAGGCAAGCGCAGATGATGTTGTCATCAACGAAGACGTGACAAAAGCCATCACACGTGAATATGGTCAAAGCGTTGGCGAAATCGTTGAATCTGTCAACATCCCAGGCAACCTTGACTATATGGTGGAATTTGCCGAAGACCAAAATGCAGAAATCACAAAGGATACAATCCTTGACGTCAAGACCGAAGCCCACGGCTTGCCTGTCTATTATATCTCAGGCAATTGGGACAATGGTCAGTTTGTGGCAGATGAAAGTGTTGACAAAGTGCTTGTGACGCTTGGTGTCAACGTTGTACCATACGAAGTGCGCATCCTCATCAACCACACCAAATTCAATGTGGGCGACAACGTGGATATTTCCAATTGTTGGGAGTGGTTGTCGTCATCAAAATTGCCTTGTGGTCACACATCCAAGGATTTGGGCATAGCATTCCACGTCGAAACCGAAGACGGACAAGCAGTTGATGTCCAAAACATTGGTGCAGGCAAATATTACGTCCGTGGCAGTTTTTCAAACACAAACTACAACGTGATTTTCCTTGACTATGAAAACAAGGACAAAACCGACTATTCAAGACGTGTAACTCTCATCATTCGTCCTGTTGTGTTGACAACAAGCGATGATAACTTTGCATATAGTTTGCTTTCATCAAAAGGTTTTGAATATGGCGAAGCATTGGTCCTTGCAGACGGCGCAAATGGTGGCAAAACACTCCTTGTCAAAAATGGCGAAATCGATGTAGAATACGACAATCTCACCCTTGTCATTGAAAGAAAGGATGCAACCACACAAGCAGTGTTGCTCTTTGTGGACGGACAGTGGAAGGAATACGCTTTTGATGCCAATGGCAAAGTGCAAGTTGGCTATTCAACCTTGAAAGCCAATGTTGAAAAATTTGGTGTCAAGGCAGTTGCTCCCATAGCCCCCGAAGAAGACAAAACAAGTGTCATCATCGGTGCAGTGATTGCAATGCTTGCAGGGTTGTTCTGTTGCATAGGCACACCTCTCATCAGCAAGTATGGCAAGAAGAAGGAAGAAGAAAAGATGGACATCTGCGATGACGATTCAGTTGATCCATTGCGCCAACCTGAGCAAAAGGCAGAGCCCACAACAGAAGAAAATAAGGAAGAACAAAAAGAGCAAGTTGAACATCGTCAAGAAGAAGCCAAATCTTTGACTCTTGAAGAAAAATATGCCCTGCACCCCGAATTTGTGCCTACACCATCGGTGGAAGATGCATTCAAAGGGGAAGAAACCGAAGATATACAAGATGATGAAAAGGATGTTGATGAAAGTGCAGAAGAAGGCAAAATCACATTCAAATCAAAGATGCTTGGTGCATCGGTTGAAAACAAGGCAATCTACAATGCGCTGAAAAACAATCTCCTTTCCTACAAGGGCATCAAATCAAGAGTGGTCAATGGCGGTGACTATTTCCGTCGCCCCGGCAAGCAAATTGTCAAGATAATCTTCATCGGCAAAACAATCCGTCTTGCCCTTGCACTCAACCCTGACGACTATGACTACAACGTCTATCATCAAAAGAATCGTGCAACAATGAAGAAGTATTTCGACACCCCCATGTTTGTCAAAGTGCAATCCTTGCTCGGTGTGAGAAGGGCACTGAAACTCATTGCCGACCTTATGGAAAAGGAAGGAGTCAAACCATCCAAGCAACCACAATACGATGATTATCTTTATAACCTTACGTATGAAAAAGACAACGAGTAACAAAAAAAAGCAGACCAAGCACGGTCTGCTTTTTTTTAATGAAAAGAAATCTTTAGAGTGAAATTGCGCTTCACTCAGTGAAAGAAGGCTGCGCCTTACTCAAATTAAGTGCGAACATATCAAGCGAATAACCACCCCTTCCTCACGTGTTTCCCCTCATTTGCTTGCGCAAAGGGGACACACTCAACATTCGCACATTAAGGATATACCACTCATTATGCCACTTGTCGCTTGGTGAATTTTGAGTGGACCACCAGCGACTGGCG
>JAZRGC010000173.1:0-4036 GCA_045643985.1 Clostridia bacterium | reverse complement strand
CCACGTAGTGTTGTAAGAAATATCCGTCACTTCCGTCAACTATGTTGGCAATATATTTCATATCCTCTTCTGTGTGAAATTCATTGATGATTGTTGTACGGAATTCGTGGGGGATATTTGATGATTTTATGATGTTGACAGATTGGAGTATATTGTCAAGTGTTATTGCGCTTACACCCACTGTTGTGGCATATTTATGTGGGCTGTTTTTTACGTCCATTGCAATGTAATCAACAAGCTTCTTTTCAACAAGTGATTGGACTGCCTTTGGATTGGTGCCGTTGGTGTCAAGTTTCAACTTGTAGCCCATAGCCTTGATTTTGGTTGCAAAGTCAATTATATCGTGATGAAGGGTTGGCTCGCCACCTGAAAGACACACTCCGTCAAGAAGACCTTTGCGTTTTTCAAGGAATTCAAATATCTCTTTTTGGTCAAGCTCGATGCCTTCGGATAGGGCAAGGGAAGCATTGTGGCAAAAAGGGCAACGGAAATTGCAACCACTGGCAAAGAGAGTGCAAACGATTTTGCCGTCCCAGTCCACCATAGAGAATTTTTCAATGCCGTATATCTTCATCAGTTGTCCTTTTTTATTTTGGGTTTTCTTTGACGTGGCTTGTATGCCTTTTTTGTTTTGCCTGTTGCAGACTTTTTGGTGTCAAGTTTCTTGCTTGCAGGTTTTTGAGTGCTAGGCTTGCAGTCAGTGGCTTTTGCCACGATTTCATTTTGTGCAGGCTTTTGCTTTTTCTTTTTGGGCATATATGTCTTTGACAAGCACACTGCACGTTGAGAGCCTTTGACAAGTTCTTTCAATGTCTTGCCAGTCTTTTTGCAAAGTGCCTCAGTGACAAGCATAGTGATATGTGCATCGTCATCACTCTTGTGTTGCACAAGTCCTTCAACATCAACCTCAAACAACGCAAGCATCTTTTCAAGTGAAAGTTGATCTTTGAGCCCTTCAATATCTTGATAAATCTTTTGTACGTCAATGAAGGTGTAGTTGAAGCAGGGCATATGATACCTTGTGCAAGCATAGTTCAAAAATCTTGCATCATTGTCCCCTGAGAATGTGACAATTGTGATATTCTTGCGCTTCAGCACGTCCTTGATTTTGTCATAGAGTGCAGGAAAGGGTGGTTGTGCCTTGAATTCGCTGACAGGATAGGCAAGTGAAATGCCTTCGTCTTTTGCCTTTTTGCTCCAAGGCCCTGTGTGAAAATAGGACTGTGGATTGATGAGAATATCCTTCTTTTCCTTTATGCAGAAAAACTCGTCTGTCAAGACGTAGCCAAATGAGCAAATGCTTTTGCCCTCACTGCATTCGATGTCAAAGAATAAATAGTCCATAAAAATATATTACCACAAATTGCAAAGGTAGGCAACTTGTGGCAATAAAATAAAATCATATTAAGGATTGGATGGTGTCAGTTGAGTGAGTCGATGTATTGACAGCAGTTGAATCCTGCCACACTGCCGTCTGCAATTGCCGTCACAACTTGACGGACTTTCTTTGTCCTGCAATCTCCTGCAACAAAGACACCGGGGCAGGAAGTGAAGCAACTTTCGTCTGCCACAACATAGCCGTTTTTGTCAAGTTCAACAAGGTCCTTTACACAGTCATTGTGGGGCACTTGTCCAATGCAAATAAACACGCCTTTGCACTCAACAGCCACTTTATCGTGTGTTTTTGTATCTTCAAACACCAATCCTGTCAATTCGTCATCTCCAACCAATTCTTTGAGTGATAGGTTGTGAGTGTATTTTACGTTGGGTTTTTGGATGACGGTTGTGGTCAGTGCTTTGTCGCTGAAAAACTTGTCAAACAGGGTGCAAATGTGCACACTCTTGCAATATCCTGAAAGAAGGTTGGCATATTGCAAAGCAGTGTTGCCATCGCCAATGACAACCACGTCTTCGCCTGAGTAAAATGCGCCATCGCATATTGCGCAGTAACTGACGCCTTTGCCCACAAGGTCTTCTTCACGGTCTATGCCCATGGTGCGATGATGCGCCCCTGTTGCAATGATGATTGACTTTGCTGTGTGGGTGCTATATTCACACTTGACTTCAAAACTGCCGTCTGCAAGACGAGCCACGTTTTGGGCTTTGTCAAGGTCAAATTCTGCGCCCCATTCCATGACTTGATTGAAGATTTCATCAACAAGATCACTGCCTGCAATTTGTTGCTTGGTGGGGAAGTTTTCCACCTTTGGCGAAATGGCTGCTTGACCACCGACACAATCTCCTTCAAGAAGAAGGACAGATTTTTCGGCACGTCTGCAGTTGAGTGCTGCGCTCATTCCTGCAACACCTGCACCAATAATTATGACGTCATATTCTGTGTTCATAGCCTACCTCAAAAAAGTGGTTTATCTTTGAAAAAGGCATCTCATTTGAGATGCCTTCACGTTATTTTATGCTCTCAATATAGCCCTTGATTTTGCTTGCGTTGTCGTAAACATCAAATCCGTTGCCGTTGGGCACAAGCATTGTGGGTGCTTTCTTGATGCCGTAGCCAACTGTCATATCTTTGTTGTCTTCTGCATCGATTGTTGTGTATTTGATGCCTGCTTTGTCAAGCATCATCTTTGCCATTTTGCAGTTGGGGCAAGTTTTGGTTGTGAAGATAAGGATTTCTTCATTTTTGACATCTTGCCCAGTGTTGTCGCCTTCTGCATCCAAGTTGATTTGGCAGAGAGCGCATTCATCTTCGTCACGATGCATAACACTGTTGGCAATGTCGTATGTCTTTCTTTCCTTGAATTCTGCCAATTTGCCGTCATTCCAGTTTTGGACAGGACGATAGTAGCCTGTGATACGGCTGTACACTTCAGCCTTCTTGCCACATTCGGGGCATGTCCAATGTTCACCTGCAATATAGCCGTGGTCAGCGCAAACTGAATAAGTGGGTGACATTGTATAGTAGGGCAGTTTGTAGTTTTCTGCAATTTTACGGACAAGGTTTGCAGCCACTTCCCAGTTGTCAAGTTTTTGACCAAGGAATGCATGGAAAACTGTGCCTGATGTGTAGAGTGTTTGCAGTTCGTCTTGGATGTCAAGTGCATCAAAGATATTGGCTGTAAAATCTACGGGGAGATGTGAACTGTTGGTGTAGTAAGGCTTTGCATCCTTGCCTTCGCTTGCAGTGATGATGCCGGGATATCTTTCGGTGTCGTGTTTTGCAAGACGGAATGATGTTGACTCTGCAGGAGTTGCTTCAAGGTTGTAAAGATCTCCGTACATTTCTTGATAGTCGCTGAGTTTATCGCGCATGAAGTTCAAGGTCTTCTTTGTAAATTCCTGTGCCTTCTTTTCGGTGAGATTTGCTCTGATCCACTTTGCATTGAGGCATGCTTCGTTCATACCAACAAGACCGATTGTGGAGAAGTGGTTGTTGAATGTGCCGAGATAACGCTTTGTATAAGGATAAAGACCTGCTTCAAGAAGTTTTGTGATGACGTCACGTTTGATTTTCAGTGAACGTGCTGCAAGGTTCATAAGACGTTCAAGTTCGCTGAAGAATTCGTTTTCGTCATTTGCAAGGTATGCAATTCTGGGGATGTTGATTGTGACAACACCAACTGAGCCTGTTGACTCGCCACTGCCAAAGAAGCCACCACTCTTTTTACGGAGTTCTCTCAAGTCAAGGCGCAGACGGCAACACATACTACGAACATCGCTAGGTTCCATATCGCTGTTGATATAGTTGCTGAAGTAAGGTGTGCCATATTTGGCTGTCATTTCAAACAAAAGTTTGTTGTTTTCGGTGGGTGACCAGTCAAAGTCACGTGTGATTGAGTAGGTGGGGATAGGATATTGGAATCCACGGCCGTTTGCATCGCCTTCAATCATAAGTTCGATGAATGCCTTGTTGACCATTGCCATTTCCTTGACACAATCTTTGTATTTGAAGTCCATTTCCTTGCCACCGACAATAGCATTGAGTTCTGCAAGGTCGTTTGGCACAACCCAGTCAAGAGTAATGTTGGTGAAAGGTGCTTGTGTGCCCCATCTTGAAGGTGTGTTGACACCGTAGATG
>JAZRGC010000172.1:0-2025 GCA_045643985.1 Clostridia bacterium | reverse complement strand
TTTCATCTTGAGATAATCCAAGCTTTTTTCTCGCAGCCCTTACTCTTGCGCCGCATATGTTTTTCTTACCGTCAAAGTCGTAAATCTTCATATTTTCCTCATTTTTGTGTTAATGTTAAGAATTTTACTTGACTTTAACATATTTTTTTGCTATAATTGTGCTAAAGATGAGAAAATACGAAATCGAGGAGCGAATTATGGAGAAAATTGGAATAATTAAGGAATTTGATAAGCTTGGCAGATTAGTTGTTCCAAAGGAGCTGCGTGAACGGTTTGCTCTTAACGATGAGGTGGAAATAGTCGCAACCGAGGAGGGAGTTTTACTTAAAAATCCACATTATCGCCTTGTTAAAATAGAGGAGAATAAAGATTGTAAAAGGCACTCAGACGAGTGCCTTTTTATTTTGGTTTATACCTTAATTATGCAAGTGCTTCTTGGACTGCAACTGCACATGCCACTGATGCGCCGACCATGGGGTTGTTGCCCATGCCGATAAGACCCATCATTTCAACGTGTGCAGGAACTGATGATGAACCTGCAAATTGTGCATCACTGTGCATACGTCCCATTGTGTCTGTCATGCCGTATGATGCAGGACCTGCTGCCATATTGTCGGGGTGGAGTGTACGTCCTGTGCCGCCGCCTGATGCCACTGAGAAGTATTTCTTGTTGTGGTCGATGCACCATTTTTTGTATGTGCCTGCAACGGGGTGTTGGAAACGTGTGGGGTTGGTTGAGTTGCCTGTGATTGACACGTCAACGTCTTCAAGGCGCATAATTGCAACACCTTCTGTGACATCGTCTGCGCCATAAACACGGACTGCTGATCTTTCGCCCTTGCTGTATGCAGTTTCCTTCACGACACTGACTTCGCCGGTGTAGTAGTCCATCTTTGTTTGGACGTATGTGAAGCCATTGATACGTGAGATGATATATGCTGCATCTTTGCCAAGACCATTAAGGATGACCTTAAGTGGTTCTTTGCGGACTTTGTTTGCTGTCTTTGCAATGCCGATTGCACCTTCTGCTGCTGCAAATGATTCATGACCTGCAAGGAATGCAAAACACTTTGTGTTTTCTCTGAGAAGCATTGCTGCAAGATTGCCGTGACCGATGCCAACTTGACGTTGTTCTGCAACTGATCCGGGGATGCAGAATGATTGAAGACCGATGCCGATTGCTTCTGCTGCATCTGCTGCGTTTGCACAGTTCTTTTTGATTGCGATTGCGCAACCGACTGTGTATGCCCACACTGCGTTTTCAAATGCGATGGGTTGGATGCCTTTTACGATTGATTCGACATCAATACCTTTTCCAAGGCAGAGTGCTTTTGCTTCATCAAGATCCTTGATGCCAAATTCTTTAAGGCAAGCATTGATCTTGTCTATTCTTCTTTCATAACCTTCAAAAGTAATGCTCATAGTAGGCCTCCTTATTCGTGTCTGGGGTCAATCCACTTGACTGCGCCATCTTCTTCCTTGAATCTGCCGTATGTGCCAGTGCATTTTGCAAGTGCTTCGTTTGCGTCAACACCTTTCTTGATCATTTCCATGAATACACCGAGTTTGCAGAATTGATAGCCAATGATTTCATCATTTTCATCAAGAGCGATTTTTGTAACGTAACCTTCTGCCATTTCAAGATAGCGAGGTCCTTTTGCCACTGTTGAGTACATTGTGCCAATTTGGCTTCTTGTGCCTTTGCCGAGGTCTTCAAGACCTGCGCCAATGACAAGACCGTCTTCGGAGAATGCAGATTGAGTTCTTCCGTACACGATTTGAAGGAAGAGTTCTCTCATAGCAGTGTTGATTGCATCGCAAACAAGGTCAGTGTTGAGTGCTTCAAGGATTGTTTTGCCTGCAAGGATTTCTGCTGCCATTGCTGCAGAGTGAGTCATGCCTGAGCAACCAAGAGTTTCAACCAAAGCTTCTTGAATGATGCCATCTTTGACGTTGAGTGTCAGTTTGCATGCGCCTTGTTGAGGTGCGCACCAGCCAACACCGTGTGTAAGACCGCTGATGTCT
>JAZRGC010000171.1:0-1685 GCA_045643985.1 Clostridia bacterium | reverse complement strand
AACGTGGACTTCTCTGCCACAATCAGGACACTTGCCGTCAACAAGTTGGCTCTCTGTCCAGAATGACTCGCAAGGAGTGCAGTACCAACCGTGGTATGAGCCCTTGTAAATGTCCCCTTGATCATAGAATTTTTTGAACATCTTTTTGATTTGTTCTTCGTGGTCAACGTCAGTTGTGCGAATGAATTTGTCATATGATGTGTTCATCAAATCCCAAATATTCTTTATGCCACCTGCAACTTCATCAACAAATTGCTTGGGTGTCTTGCCTGCTGCTGCGGCTTTGAGTTCAATCTTTTCGCCGTGTTCATCTGTTCCTGTTTGGAAACGGACGTCGTATCCTTGCGCACGTTTGAATCTTGCCAAAAGATCTGCAAGGACAACTTCATAAGTGTTGCCTATATGAGGCTTGCCTGATGTGTAGGCGATTGCTGTTGTGATGTAATATTTTTCCATAAAACCTTCTTTTCGGCAAATGAGCCGAAGTTATAATATTTTTCTTGAAATATTATACCCATAAATTTCCCTTTTGTAAACAAAAAAGAATATCAAGGACGTTTTGTCAATAAAATATTGTATGAATGCCGTGTTCACCCTTTTGTTTCTCGCTTCTGCAATCTTTATGATTGCCACAAATCCCACAGAGATTTTTCCGTCAATGATTGAAGGCGTCAGTGGTGCAATAAACCTGCTCATCAAGTTGACAGCCATATATTCTATATGGCTCTCCGTGTTGAAACTTGCCGAGCGCACTGGACTTGACCATAAACTTTCAAACCTTCTCAAACCCATTGTGAAAAAGTTGTTCAAAGGGGAAAATGATGATGCATACAAGTGGATTTCAATAAATCTCGCATCAAATATGCTTGGTATGGGTGGAGCAAGCACCCCTGCCGGCATAAAAGCAATGGAAAAAATGCAAAAAGGCGACAAAGCCACTGCCAATATGGACTTGCTTGTTATCATCAACGCAACATCCATCCAACTCATTCCTGCAACAGTCATTGCCCTACGTGCTTCGTGGAATAGCCAAAACCCATCTTCAATCATATTGCCAACATTGATTTCATCCACCATTGCAACTGTCATAGGCGTCATACTGTCAAAAACGTTTTTATCAAAAGATACTGATACAGCCATACTATCAAAACAAAAGTTTCCACACAAAAAGCACCCTATCAAGACAACCACATTCAAAACAAAACTGCACATGGATACAAAAAGATGAGTGTCTATTTGATCCCCATTCTCATCATATCAGTGACAATATTTGCCTGCTACAAAAAGGTGAAAGTCTATGATTGTTTCCTTGACGGAACAAAGGACGCCTTGTCCCTTGTCAAGACAATTTTCCCATACATCGCAACCATATATGTGGTCATTGTTTTGTTCAAATCAAGTGGACTTTCAACCCATCTCACCAACGTCATCGCCACCCCACTTTCATACCTAGGCATACCCAAAGAGATCACAGAATTGATGCTCCTTGTACCCATCAGTGGCAACGGTACAATTGCCCTTTTAGAAGACATAATCGCCACCTACGGAGTGGACAGTTATGTGGCAAGATGTGCAGCAGTTGTCGCAGGTGGCAGCGAAACGATTTTCTATATATCTGCAGTTTATCTGTCAAATTGTGCAGTTAAACGTCTTAATTGTGCAATTCCCATTTCTTTGTTCTGCAC
>JAZRGC010000170.1:0-2459 GCA_045643985.1 Clostridia bacterium | reverse complement strand
ATGATGATGAATCCGTCCTTTGCCAAAAAGCGTCTTACGTTTCTAAGGAGTTTGTTGGGATTCTTCAAATGGTGGATGACAAGGGATGCAAAGATGATGTCAAACTTCTCAATGCCTTCCTTGTCCATGATTTCTTCAAGGTTGTCCATCATGTCTTCATCTTCAAGATCAAGGACGTGGTATGATGCACCATCAAACGATGAGTTTTCCTTGGCATATTCAATGAGTTTCTCACTTCTGTCAACACCAATGACCTTTGCTCCGTCAACCTTTGAGAATCTGTCTTTTGTGACGTAGCCATAGGCACAACCCATGTCAAGAATGTTGATTGTATCCTTTGGTGGCATATGCTCAAGGACGTATTTTATTGCATTGTTGTCAGGCTCTCTTGTGTTGAGCGCTTGAATCTTCAATCGCTTCAACTCGCTCTTTATCTCTGCTTTATAGGAGGATAAATGCTTTCCTGTGCTATGTGACAGTTCTTCCTTGTGATATTCAAAGGACTCCTTTTTGTCTTCGGTTTTGAGGAATTTCTTGACAAAATCAACCACCTCTCCATTGGAATTGATGCCAATCTGGAAGGTTTGATAATTGCGCAAAGATCTGGGCACATCAAGACCTGATACGTTCTTCATAAAAGGAACTATGCAAGCACGTTTCTTCCTGCCTGAGAGAATGTCGTTGTGGAAACTCTCGCGCTCGTATGACACCCATTGAGATGTCAAATAGTCCACGTTTGTTGCAATGGACACAAGCACTTGTGAGTTTTCAAGAGCATCTTCAATGGCGTTTTTGTAAGCAGCAGCACCAACTTCGTTGAGAACCTTGTTGCTGTAAAAAACCCTGAATCCTTGTGCCTTGAAGGACTCATACAACTGCTCTGCAACAAAACTATCCTCAGTTCGTGCGCCGTTTTCATCTGTGTTTTTGAAAGAAATAAAAATATCGTACATATCTCACCTCAATATAACAAGTATATCACATATATCCACAAATTTAAAGAGGAAATTTTATTCAATGGGGATTTTTTGAAAAATACGTTTCTAACCCTTGCAAATTTGGAATAATATGATATAATACGACTACACTCTTTTGGGGGTGTACTGGATTCGACTACTGGTTGGAGTCGGGATAAGCATGTCGCAGGCTCGTCTGCGTTAAAACGGAAAATTAAAATTAAATGCAAAAAACAATACAATGAAATCCAACATGGGTTTCGCCCTCGCTGCATAATTTAGTCAGCGTGTCGCCCCAAGGTTTTCTGTTCCCTTGGCAAGCGGCATAAGAAAAACAGACAACACCAGCCCAGTGTCCTGTAAGTTGGTTGTCATCAAGGACTCATCAATCTGAGGCTCGCCCACGTGCCAAAGTGCGAAAAATTCAAACGTGAGATAAACATGTAGAAAGTGCCGGTGAAGGCTTTTAGGACCGGGGTTCAACTCCCCGCATCTCCACCAAACAAAAACGCAAGCGAACATCAATCGCTTGCTTTTTTGTTTATATGACGGAAAATATGTTGAGGGGAGTTGAACGAGAGTGAAAAGCAAACAATCCAGTGAATTGTTTGCCACGATGACCGAAGCGTTGAGCAAGGCACACAACGATATAAGCACTCTTGCCTTGCAAAACGCAAGAACAACTCCCTCGCATATTATGGCAGATTGTGAGGATACACAATTATGTTGTGTGCAACCTTGTTGCCATGAACTCCGGAACCGGGCTGGCGCTCATTCGCCTGTGCAAGCACACTCATTTTACTATTACAGCACATTGTGCCTACAAACACTTATCGCAAAACCACTGCAAGTGGTGGTATTAGCAATATAAAATGCCAACCACAATTGTTGATTAGATTTTGGCAACTATGAAAAAATAATAAATTGAAAATTAGGCAAATATATGATACAATAATTTCACAGATATAGTGATTTGACGAGGCAAAAGAATAATGGAATATACGATTGAACGTGTCAAGCTAGGTGATGAAGCAACATTGGCATACATACAAACAGAAAGTTGGAAAGCTGGATTTAAGGATATTCTAAACCCTGACATTCTGCAACGATGCACCCAAATTGACAAAGCGACTGCAATGTACCAGCATTTGTTGGAGCAGAATATCGGCAATGGATATCTGTTGAAAGTTGAGGGCAACCCGCATTGCATTGCATGGTGGGATGCCACTCGTGAAAAGGATATGCCTGGCTATGCTGAACTCATTTGCATTCATAGTTTGCAGAATCAATGGAGAAAAGGGTATGGCAGTAAGATGATGGATGTCGTGTTGCATGAAATTGCAGCCGCAGGATATTCAAAGGTTATGCTTTGGGTTTTTGAAGATAATATAAGAGCAAGACAATTCTATGAAGCACACGGATTCACCACCAACGGAAAGGTAAAGCCGAACATTGAGCCGATAGAAATATGTTATGAAAAGATGCTTTAGATTTCTACTTAAC
>JAZRGC010000169.1:0-3539 GCA_045643985.1 Clostridia bacterium | reverse complement strand
TGACGCCGTGTAAAAGAAACACACCTTTACCACTGGTTATTGTGTCAACTGCATCTTGTTGTGCAGGAGTCAATGTGACCGTCTTGTCTTTTCGATTGGGCCCACCAAGGGGAATACGACGTTCATGAATATCGCTCTCCTTCACAAGACCTTTTTCACGTAGGCCGTTGACGGCAGAAACTCCAAATAGATTGACCATTTGAGCAAGAAAACCACCCTTTTTCTCAGTTAGATAAGCAAAAAGTTCCTGTTGTTTTTTTGCCCTTGCTCCAATTACTGCAATAGCTTCATCGTAGGCCATTTCATCGATTGGAGAAAGAAATATCCTTGTGTATTCTGGATTTCGTTCTTCTCTTAGTTTTGTCGGCAAAAATAGCCTCAAAACATCAATATAGAGCAGATTATATTTTCTGCGCATGAATTCCATCAACTCTAGTTGCTTTTCGTCAATTGGAGTGTCAATATATGATGCTTTTTTTAGATTTGGAAATGTAGAACTTTCCTTTTTTCCTATCACAAAACCAAGGAGTCGTCTTTTGCCAAACTCGACAGAAACACGACTTCCAACAGGAATGTCATCACCAAGATAGTCAAACGTTCTATCAATTTCGGTGCTGGAAATATCTACAATTACTTCTAAAATCATTTTTGATTGATAACTGTATCAAGGATCAAATGAGCAAGTTTGTCTTTTGAAACAATTCCACTCTCATAGGAATAACCCGAATGGCTTATAATTGTTGCAATGTTGGTGTCAACATAAAAACCTGCACCTTCCATTGTTACATCATTTGCAACAACATAATCTGCATGCTTCTTGGCCAATTTCTTTGTGGCATTTTCAACCAAATTTTCTGTTTCAGCAGAAAAAATGACAAGGGTTTTATTACCTTTGTTTTCGCCGACATATTGTGCTATATCAGGGTTCTTTTCAAGTTCAAGTGTGACACTTTCTGCCTTAATCTTTTGTGATGATTTGTTCTTCACACGATAGTCAGCAGGTGCTGCTGCCATAATAAACATGTCATTATCCATATTTTCTTTGACAGCATCAAGCAATTCCAATGTGGTGTTGATTTTCACTTCCTTAAAAAGGCAAGAAGGTGCTTCAACAGTCATCTTTCCTCTTACAAGAGTAACTTCTGCGCCACGATCGGCAAGTGCTTTTGCAATTGCACATCCCATTTTACCACTTGAATGATTTGTGATAACACGAACACCATCAATGTCTTCTTCCGTTGCTCCGGCTGTTACAAGAACTTTTTTACCCTTGTAATCTTGCACCGGTTGAAGCATGTCTTCTACAACCTTCACTATATCGGCAGGCTCTGCCATTTTGCCCTTGCCAACATCTCCACATGCAAGACGACCTTCAACTGCATCAACAATTGTTACACCTCTATCCATAAGAGTTGCAATGTTTGTTTGGACTGCTTCACTTTCATACATATTTGTATTCATTGCAGGGCAAACAACTTTGGGGGCAGTTGATGCCATATATGTCGTTGACAACATGTCATCGGCTATACCTTGAGCAAATTTGCCAATGATATTTGCAGTTGCAGGAGCAACCAAAAATAAATCAGCTTTTTTTGCAAGGGAAACATGTTTGACATCATACTCGGTTTCTCTTTTGAAAGTGCTTGTGACAACAGCATTGCCAGAAAGTGTTTCAAAAGATAATGGCATAACAAATTCGCAAGCATTGTCAGTCATAATGACATCAACGTTTGCGCCAAGTTTTTTAAGACGAGAAACAATGTCGCAGGATTTATATGCTGCGATGCATCCCGTCACACCGAGGACGATATTTTTCCCGTAAAGCATAGATTAATTTTCGTGTGTGATAATTCTTTCGTTGTTGTAAATTTCTTTGCAAGCGATTGTAATGGGCTTGTCGTCTGCTTCTTCAAGCACTGAACTTTCGCTTGTAAGCAATTCGCGTGTGCGCTTTGCGACTGCGCATGTGAGAGCATATCTGCATTCTGCGTGTTTGATAAGTTTGTCAATGGGGGGATCGATCATCATAATCCATTTCTCCTATATAGTTCCGTGGACGGAAATTTATTATTTATTTTGTTTTTTTGCGTGTTCTGCCTTGATGACATCAAGGATTTTGTTTGCACAATCTGTGGCAACATCGTTGACGATCAAATGGTCATAAGTGTGCATTCTTGAGCGTTCAAAATCTATTTCTGCAAGACGTCTTGCAAGAGTTTCTGGAGTTTCACTCTTTCTGCCGATAAGTCTTGCTTTCAGTTCATCAATTGAAGGTGGATCAATAAAAATTGTCACACAATCATCTGGATAGATCTTTTTGATATTTTCTGCACCGACAACGTTCAATTCAAGAAGAATATCAAGCCCTGCTTCGAGCCTGCGCTCAATTTCACTCTTCAATGTGCCATAGTGATATGTGAATGTACGAGTGTATTCGACAAAGGCGTCTTCTTCAATGTATTTGTCAAATTGTTCTTCATTGATGAAATAGTAGTTTACTCCATTAACTTCATAATCTCTAGGCTTTCTTGTCGTGCAAGAAACTGAAAACTGCATATCGGGCAATGCTTCTCTAACAAGATCAATGACCGTACTTTTGCCAACACCACTATGTCCTGAAATTACAATTGCTAGTCCTCTCATTTGTTTCTCCTGATATTATTCCACGTTTTGTGCTTGTTCTCTCAACTTTTCAATTTCGTTTTTAAGTGCAAGAACTTCTTCTGTTATTCTCAAATCATTTGCTTTGCTTCCAATCGTGTTTGTTTCTCTATTCATCTCTTGGACTCGGAAATCCAAATCTCTACCAATAGGCTTTGAAAGCGCAAGGGTCTTTCGCATTAAATCAATATGTGCTCCAAGTCTTGTGATTTCTTCATCAATACAACACTTGTCTGCAAAGATTGCCACTTCGGTTGCAATGCGACCTTCATCAACACTGCCATCAATGAGTTCAGCAATACGTGCAGTAAGTTTTTCCTTGTAGTCAGCAACAACAGTTGGTGCATAACCTTTGATTTTGTCAAGACAATTTTGCATATTGTCAAGTTTGCTTTCAAGATCTGCTTTGATGGCTGTACCTTCTTTGTTTCTTGCATCAACCAAAGCATTGAGTGCATTTTCAAGTGCTTGACAAGTCAGTTCGGCAAGAAGTGTTTCATCCTCACTGCTTTCTGCTCGTGTGACAATGTCGCCGTTTCTTATAAGAGATGACACTGTAACATCGTTTGAAAGCCCTGACATCTCTGCAATTTGTTTTGCCGTTGAAAGATAGTTGTCAAGAAGGTCGAAGTCCACTTGATAACCACCCTTTGCACATTCGGTTTGCTCATAGGTGAGATACATATCAATATGGCCACGAGTCAATTCTTTTCCAATCTGCTTTTTCATTGCATCTTCAAGGAACAAGAAAGTTTTGGGAAATTTCAAACCGAAGTCCAAATATCTATGGTTTACAGTCTTGATTTCAATTGTTATTTTTTTACCATCGGCTTCAGCAATGCCTTTGCCATAGCCTGTCATACTGCGCATAAATTTTG
>JAZRGC010000168.1:0-3276 GCA_045643985.1 Clostridia bacterium | reverse complement strand
CTAACATAAGTTTACATTGTAAACTTAATTTCTAAATTAGACACGTGACATATATTCGCCAGTTCTTGTGTCAATACGGATTGTGTCGCCTTCGTTGACAAACATAGGAACCATAAGTTCGTAGCCTGTTTCAACTGTTGCGGGCTTTGTTGCGTTGGTTGCTGTGTTGCCGATTGCTGCAGGTTCACAGATGGTGATAAGAAGTTCGACAAAGTTTTCGGGTTCAACTGAGAAAGGTGAGCCTTGGAAGAACTTCATCTTGACTGTGCCGTTTTCCTTGACAAATTGAAGTGCATCTTCGACTTGGCTATGGTTCAAAGGAATTTGTTCGTATGTTTCTTTGTCCATGAAGTAGTAGAATTCGCCATCGGTGTAGAGATATTCCATATCTTTGGTTTCGATGTGTGCAAGTTCAAGTTTATCAGTGGGGTTGAAGGTGTTTTCAAGTGTTCTGCCATCAACAACGTTCTTCATCTTTGTACGGACAAATGCTGCGCCTTTGCCGGGCTTGACGTGTTGGAATTCAACGATTGTCATGATTTTGCCTTCATACAAAAAGGTTACGCCTTTTCTGATGTCGCCTGCCATAATTTGTGCCATAATATTTTTCTCCTGTTATATAAGTTTTCTTATTAATTGTTATTTGATTGTGATAAGTTCCACTGTTTGTCTGCTGACGGGGCCCTTTGTGCCAACGATGATCATATTTTCGATGCGGACACCAAGTTTGTCTTGGATGTAGATGCCGGGTTCGATTGTGATGACTTCGTTGTTGTTGAGAAATTCCTCACTGCGAGAATTGACTGTGGGTTTTTCGTGGATTTCAGTGCCTACACCGTGGCCTGTGCCGTGGATATAGTTGTCGCCATAGCCACAAAGTGAGATATAGTCACGTGTGAGAGCATCAACTGCTTTGCAACTTGCGCCTTCCACTACTCCGTCCATGCCAAGTTTGTATGCTTTGAGCACGATTTCATAGACTTTTCTTTGTTCATCACTGATTTCGCCAAATGCGATTGTACGGGTGAAATCTGAGCAATAACCTTCATAGATTGCGCCCATATCGATTGTGATAAACTCGCCTTTTTCAAGTTTCTTGTCTGTGGGTTCGTGGTGTGGTTCACATCCACCTGCGCCAAATGCTACGATTGTGGGGAAAGATACGTCACTGCCACCAAGTTCGATGACTTTTGCCTTGATTTTGTCTGCAATTTCAAGTTCAGTGACGCCTTCCTTAATTTCGCCAAGAATATAATCAAAGACATCGTCTATGATTTCTGCTGCTTTGACGATTTTTGCGATTTCGTCTTGTGTTTTTACAGTGGTATTATTTTGCATATTCTACACTTCTCACTTCACGGATAACATTGACCTTGATTTGTCCGGGATATTCAAGTTCATTTTCAAGTTTTTCTGCGATTTCCTTTGCAAGGAACACAGTTGCTTCGTCATTGACTTGTTCGGGCTTGACAAGGACTCTAATTTCTCTGCCTGCTTGCACTGCAAATGTTTGGTCAACACCTTCAAATGATTTGGCAAGGACTTCCAGTTTTTCAATACGTTTCACATAGTTTTCAAGTGATTCACGTCTTGCACCAGGACGGGCTGATGAAATTGCGTCTGCTGCTTGAACCAGCACTGCTGCAATTGTTTCAGGTTCTACATCGTTGTGGTGTGCTGCGATTGCATGGATAACATCGCCATTTTCACGATATTTCTTTGCAAGGTCAACACCAATTTGGATGTGTGTGCCTTCCACTTCGTGGTCAACTGCTTTGCCTATGTCATGGAGCAAGCCTGCTCGCTTGGCGATCTTGGGATCAACACCAAGTTCTTGTGCCATTAGTGAAGCAAGGCGAGCAACTTCCATTGAGTGTTTAAGCACATTTTGACCATAACTTGTACGATATTTAAGACGTCCAAGGGTTTTGATGATTTCGGGATGGATGCCGTGGATGCCAAGTTCAAACACTGCTTCTTCGCCTGCTTCCTTGATGCCTGCTTCCACTTCCTTGCGAATCTTGTCTGCGATTTCTTCGATACGTGCAGGGTGGATTCGTCCATCTGCAATAAGTTTTTCAAGAGTGAGTCTTGCAACTTCACGTCTTACGGGGTCAAAACTTGACAATGTGATGACGTCAGGTGTGTCATCGATGATAAGGTCAACACCGGTTGCAGATTCAAGGGCTCTAATGTTACGTCCCATTCTGCCGATGATTCTGCCTTTCATTTCATCACTGGGCAGTGCAACAACTGAAACTGTGTTTTCGGTTGCATGGTCTGCTGCGCAACGTTGGATTGCAAGACCAATGATGTTTTGTGCTTCTTTGGTTGCATTGTCTTTGGCATCTTGCACAAGTTGTTTTGCTTCTGCTGATGCACGTTTTTTGACGCCTTCAAGGAGTGCATCTTTAAGTTCTTGTGATGCTTCTTCCTTTGTCATGCCTGCAACACGTTCAAGTTCCTTTTGGACACTTTCTTGTGCGACATTCAGTTCCTGTTCAATATTCTTGAGTCTTTCCTTGTTTTCTTCAAGTTGTTTTTGAGATTTTTCAAGGTCTTCAAGTTTTCTGTCAAGGGTTTGCTCTTTCTTGTCGATTGAATCTTCCTTCTTTTCAAGAGCGAGTTCTTTTTGAGCAAGGCGATTTTCAGTACGTTGCCAATCTGCTCTACGTTCCTTTGTTTCTCTTTCGAACTCAGAACGCATTTTGTTTTGTTGTTCTTTTGCTTCCAAAAGACCGTCTTTTCTTATGTCTTTTGCTTCAAGGTTTGCTTCTTCTATGATTCTTGCTGCTTCTCTTTTTGCTACGCCGATTTTGTTTTGTGAATACAATCTATATCCAAACAGACCGATCAACGCACCGACAACTGCAGTGGCGATGGCTATTCCAGCAATAGGTCCAGCTTCAAGTGCAGCAAGCAAATTAAATAATGTGCTTGTCATCACTGACCTCCATTTATATAATCAAGAGTTTTACTCTTGTCCTTTCAATTATAGAACTTTTTTATTCGATAGTCAATTTTTTGAACACTCGAAACACACTGAAAACCACTATATATGGCATTTTTTTTGTGTGCGAGCGCATATTTGCTGACAAAACCAGACAAAAGTTGCATTTTTGCCTAGTTTGCCGTTGATATTCTAAGAAAGTTTCCTTGCCAAAAGCAAGGATATGTTCCTATGTAAAATTAGAAACCAAGTTTTTCTCTCACTTGTTGATTGATGGTTTCTGCAAGGTCGGGGTTGTTTCTAAGATAGTCAAGGACTCTTTCTCT
>JAZRGC010000167.1:0-15611 GCA_045643985.1 Clostridia bacterium | reverse complement strand
TCGCTTGGTGAATTTTGAGTGGACCACCAGCGACTGGCGTACTTTTGTCTGGTGCTCAGTATTCGATTTCTCGCCGCCGCTGCGGCTCGCGTTCCGTCTTCGAATAAGTGAGTGCTTGTATAAGAACCCAACGAATGAGTGCCTGCTTATACGCTCGCCCAACAAAAGAGTGAAATTGCGCAGAAATTTGTTTGCAATCATTTATTGACAGGTGTATGGATATGTGCTAAAATTTGGGATATGTAGATAAGTAAAGGAGTTTAAAGGAGTTATTATGACAAAAAAAGTAGAGAAAAAAGTGGATCTCAGAGTTCAACGTACAAAAAAGGCTATCCTTGAAACATTCTTTTCATTGCTTGAAGAAAAGCATTTTGCCAACATAACCATCATTGACATTTGTGAAAAGGCTCTCATCAACAGAGGCACATTCTACACACACTTTGATGACAAAAATCAACTGCTCCAAAGCATCGTATATGATATGATGATGAACTTTGATGACGAAGTTGACCGTGTCCATGGCGACAGCGATATGCTTGTGTATTACAATGATATTTTTGATGTGTCATTGTCATTCATCAAGGAACACAGTGCAAAAATCAAGACACTCATCACCAATGCAGATGCCAATTTGATTTTTGATCAAGTCCACTGGGTCATCAAAGACAACGTTATGAAAAAGGTGGGCAGATTGCCTTCAAAGAGAGAAGTGCCACTTGAACTTTTGGCAGAATTCTTTGCAGGTGGCATCATCCAAGTGACAAAGTGGTGGGTTATGTCAGGATGTATCATTGATGCAGAAGACATCAAAAAGGAACTTTTCCCCATCGTGCGCAACGTCATCGCCAGTTACTATATGGTCTAAACAAAACCCCCAATCCAAATCAACAAAAAAAGCACCGACATCGGTGCTTTTTATTTTGGGTTTTGTAGTAGTGGGTGTTGGTTATTTTGTGATGGTGGTTGTGCCGAGAGTGATTTGTTTCAAGTTGAGATTTTTGTCAAGGACAACAAAGTCGGCTTTTTTGCCTATTTGGATTTGGGTGGGCAAGCCCATATATTGTCTTGGATTGGTGGACACACAATTTAGGGCAGTGTCAACGGTGTTGCCCCATTCGATGGACAGGGCAAGGGATTTTGATAGGTTGGTCACACTGCCGGCAAGGGTGGTCATATTGCTTAGGTATGCCACGTTGCCATCGCTTACAACAGGGGTATCTCCAAGGGTATATTCCCCTGCAGGCATACCTGCTGTGGAAAGGCTGTCGCTGACATAGATTATCTTGTCCTGTGGTTTGAACTTGTGCACCATATTGACAAAGTCTTTGGCGAGATGTTTTCCGTCAACAATGAGTTCAACTGCCAAATTGTCATCATAAAGTGCTGTTTCGGTCAATCCAAGGTGTTTTTCAAGGTTGTCATCTCTTTTCATCATAGACGATGCACAGCCAAGATGTGTCACTCCGTCAAGACCACATGCCATTGCATTTTGGATGTGGTTGTAGTTGGAGTTGTCGTGGCCTGCTTGCACCTTTATGCCAAGAGATACAAGGAGTTTTGTGAGCCTGTCAACACCCTTTACTGAAGGGCAGAGAGTGACTATGCCAATATGGCTACGATGCTTTTCAAAAAACCATTTGTGCTCATTTTCATTGTATTCGTCAAGGATTGCGCTTTCAGGTTGAGCACCTTTTTGCGCCTTGCTTATAAACGGGCCTTCAAGGTGGGCAGGGAGCATAACTGCATAGTTTTGTTTGAGAGAGAAAAGGGTGTCAAGTTGCTTGTCGAGTATGTCAAGGGGTGTTGCCACAAAGGTGGGAGAGAAGGCAGTCACGCCGTTCTCCAAATAGTATTTTGAAATGGTGTCAAGGGCAGTTTGAGTGCAACAGGATATGTCAAAACCCATAGCACCATGAGTGTGAACATCACAAAAACCGACAAGGACAATATTGTCATTGCCGTCAAACTCAATTCCACTTACAAGCCCTTGCTCGTCAACCTTGACTTTGTATCCTTTCAAAATCTTTTCCATAGTGTCAGTATATAACTTATTTTCTCATGTGTCAATGCATAAAAAAAAGGACTGCAAGCGCAGTCCTTTTTTGTTTTGTTGGTTGGTTTAGTTTTGTTCAGGAACATAATTGTAGTGAATGGTTGCATTTTTAAGGTTGGAATTGAACCCATTTATTACAATACTGTTCCACTGCTCTTCTGTGCCTGTGAAATAGACATCCGTCAAACTATTGCAACCATAGAAGGCACCGTTGTCAATGGTGGTCACACTGTCAGGGATGACTATACTTGTCAAACTATCGCAACCATAGAAGGCATGATAGCCAATGGTGGTCACACTGTCCGGGATGACTATGCTTGTCAAACTATCGCAACCATAGAAGGCCCAACTGCCAATGGTTGTCACACTGTCCGGGATGACAATGTTTGACAAACTATCGCAACGCTCGAAGGCAGCTGAGCCAATTTTAGTCACACTATCAGGGATGACTATGCTTGTCAAACTGTCGCAATCAGAGAAGGCATAATTGCCAATAGATGTGACGGGGCGCATAGCACCCAAATACCAAATTTCCTCAGGTGTTTTAGGATGTGTAATTCTATTGTTGTTGTAGTCGTATATCTCAACACCACCGGAGTCAGAGGGGTCTAAGCATATGTCGTAACCCATGGCGTTTGCTTGGATGGGAACGAGAAGAAAGACAAGGAGAAGGGTGACAACAATCACAGAACATGGCACAGTTGTGCCAACAATCTTTTGCATTTTTTTGTATGCAGGGGTTTGTCTTTTGATTTTGTTTTCTTCTCTTTTTGCTTCACGTTTGGCATCTCTTTCTTGTTTTTTTGCCTTTTGTTCGGCAATCTTTGCTTCATCCTTTGCTCTTTTTGCAAGAGTCTTTTCGCTGACTTCAATCTTGACGGCAAGACCCACTCTTGTGCCACATTTTGTGCAGTACTTTGCATTGTTTTGCAAAGGTGCGCCACACTTTGTGCAAATCAATTCGCTCATAATTATTCTCCTATTTTGTTGCCACAGTTAGGGCAGAAAGAAGATTCTTCTTCCAGTGTATTGTCGCAAATGGGGCAGTATCCCAATTTTTTGAGATTGTCTGCTGTTTGGACTTTTACGTAGTGACCTTTGTTCCAGTTGGTGTGCACTTTGTTGAAGATGAAATCATAGACAGGTTGGAACTCGTTGCGAATTCTCTTGTGTGCCCAGAATTTCCAACTGAAAATAAGGAAGCCGTTGATGCCACGGACATATTTGGGGCGCAAGCCGAAGAATCCGGGGATGAGCCAACCGTGTTTTTTGTAAACTATATCTGCAATGTTTTCATAGGTAAAAACAGCAGAAACTCTGTTGATTGTGCACCTTTCAAAAGGCAACCAGTTTTTGTGACATACGACGTAATCTTCGTGGACTTCAATTGCGCCACTGCTAAATCTCACATAAGCCACAAGGTTTTCTTCGCTATGCAAATGCTCGTGTTTTCTAAGTTCCATATTATACTCCTATACCAAACTGGGATAAAAACAATATACCATAATGGTATATTTGTGTCAAGGATAGGAAAGATGTGGCTTGTGAGGTTGAAGGAACTAAGAGAGAAACAAACAATCGCAACTTAAGTTGGCTCTTGATTTGTGCATAAATCAAAACAGTATAAGCAGACATGAAAATGGGCAGAGAGAGGCTGATTACAAGACCTTGATTGCCCTTGCTGACTACTTCAATGTGTCAATTGATTATCTTCTTGAAAGAACAGATAATCCCAAAACAAATAGATAACAATTAAAAAACGCACCGATAAAGGTGCGTTTTTGTTTGTTTTAAGGTTTGTGTGTTTTGAAATGGGCAAGGTTATGCATAGGGTCTTGCTTTTAGAATTTGGTGAACATCACGATTGGAATGATGATCGCACACAGTGCGCACACGGCAAAAATAACTGCTGAAACAATGAGGATTGTCTTTGCCACTTTTGAAATGGTTTTGCCTGTTTCACTGTTTGTAAAGTCGGCAGGGGAGTCGGTGTTTGTTGTTGATCCAAACACGCTGTTGAGTCTTTCGCCAAGTTCTTCAAATTGTTCTTCCAAAGTTTCTGCACCGAAAGGTCTATATTTGTCTGCTTTGGGTTCTTCCTTTTCAGGCAATGGGAAAGTTGCGCCACAATACTTGCATCTTGCAAGGTTGTTGGCAAGGAAATCAAATTCCAATGCGCCACAATTGGGGCAGGCAACTGATTTTGTTGAGTCTTTTGTTGAGTTCATATCTATCCTCTAACTATTAAAAGTGTATTGATTTGTTTTGGTCGCTTATGGAGCGCAGAAAATGATTGAAGAAAGTGTTGCAAGAGTCCACAGGATGACACAAATGATTTGCACGGCTTGATGTCCACGATACACTTTATTCTTTCTTTTGCGAAATCTTTCTTCATACAAATTTTCATTTTCAACGGGCGCAGTAGGGAACAAATATTGTACTTCGTAAGCCCATTTTTTGCGCAGACGTTTTTTATCTTCAGATGTCATTGATGAGTAGTCGCATCGTTTTAGATATTCTTTTATAAAAAGGTTTCTTGCAGTGAACCAAGTGCAAATAGTTGCTGTTGGAGTGAGGACTGCATTTGCGATGACTGAAACCAAAGAAACAATAAGTGCTGTGCCTGGTTCATTGACAAAGGTGTCTTGAGAAATCATAATGCCGTGTGATACGTAGAAGTATATCACAGCAAGCCAAGCAAGAATCCAAATTGGCAAAAACCAAAGGAATGACTTTTTGATTGCAGCCTTGCAAAATATTTCTCGTTCATCTTCAGCAACTGAATCGATGCTGTCATCATCGGCAGTATATGCCGAGCCGGTGTAAACAGTGCGCTCAACAATTTTGACTTCTGTCTGCTTTTTTGGAAGGTAAATTGTTGTGCCACAATATTTGCATGTGCCAATACCGTCTTCATTAATTTCGAAATCAGATGCACTGCATTGTGGGCAGATAATAAATTGAGCACTGTATTCAGCGTGTTTCTTGTTGTGTTTCATTTGCCAAGATAACCTCATATGTTCATAAAATCAATATATCACAGTTGCAACAATTCGTCAAGAAATGGGGTTGGCAAAGGGATATATTTGTCAAAAAAATAAATTTTGACAATGTTGTTGATTGCATATTGCAATCTTCATCAAAATGGGATAGAATTGTTGATAGCAACGTTTGGAAAGCAAAGATATTGCTTTCAGTTTGAATAGGTGGATATTTATGAAAAAATTGTCAATTTCAAAGTTTGTCAACTTGTTTTTGTCCCTTGCCCAAAGCACAGGTGGCAAGGTTGATGAAACAAAAACCAGCACCGAAGAGATGAGTCGCCTTGCACGTATGACTGCAGGAGAAGGCATTGTGCTTTTGAAGAATGACGGCGTTTTGCCTTTCAAGGCAGAAGACACTGTGTCCGTCTTTGGCAGAGTGCAAAATGACTATTTTTATGTAGGTTATGGCAGTGGTGGGGATGTCAAGCCCCCCTATCGTGTCAGTCTTATGGAAGGACTTCGCAACAGTGGCAAGGTTGCCATCAATGAAAATCTTGCCGACATCTACACAAAGTGGAGCGCAGTCAATGTGCCCGATGAAGGATTTTGGGGACATTGGCCAATGAACTTCCCTGAAATGCCCATTGATGATGACACCATAAGCGAAGCACGAAAGGCTTCAAACATTGCATTGGTTGTCATAGGCAGAGCAGCAGGAGAAGACCGTGAACAAAAACTGAAAAAAGGAAGTTTTCTTCTTACGGACGATGAAAGAGAGTTGCTTGACAAAGTCACTGACAAGTTTGACAAAGTTGTTGTGCTTCTTGACACAGGCAACGTCATTGATATGTCTTGGACAGAAGAATATGGCAACAAACTTTCTGCAATTCTCATTGCATGGCAAGGTGGCATGGAAAGTGGCAATGCAGTGGCAGACGTGCTGACAGGTGTTGTAAACCCCAGTGGCAGACTGACGGACACAATTGCAAGACATTACAGCGATTATCCATCCTCCAATGATTTTGGCAACAAGCAATACAACAACTACACCGAAGACGTGTATGTTGGATATAGATATTTTTCCACCTTTGACAATGATGCAGTTTTGTATCCATTTGGCTACGGACTTTCCTACACAGATTTCAACATTGACGGCAAAGTGAGCTTTGACGGATGCCTTGCAACAGTTGACATCACTGTTGAAAACACAGGCAATGTCAGTGGCAAAGAAGTTGTGCAAGTGTATGTTGAAGCACCCCAAGGAAAACTTGGCAAGCCCCTTCGCAGTATGGTCACATTTGACAAAACTGACCTTATTGCAAGTGGACAAAAGCAACAACTTTCATTGCGCTTTGACCTTGAAGATTTGATGTCATATGACGACAAGGGACATACAGGTTTTAGAAACTGCTATGTTGTCGAAGCAGGGGAATACAAGGTGTATCTTGGTGCAAATGTACGTGATGCAAAAGAGATTGGCTCATTTGTTGTTGACTCAACTTATGTCCACGAAACAGAGGAGAGTTGCCCTGTGCGCATAGAGCATCAATTTGACGTGTTGTACCCCAAATTCCAAGACGGCACATATCACAAAGCATATCGTCCTGTGGCAGTGGAATCGCGTTGTTTGAAAGATAGGATTGTCAACAACCTTCCCGAAGAAATTGAACAGAAAGTGGACTTTAATATGGACTTTTGTGATGTTAAAGACGGCATTTTGTCAATGGATAGATTCATTGGCTCGCTTTCCGACAAGGAACTTGAACTGCTCACACACGGTCATTACAAGATGAACAGCCCCCTTGGCGCAAGTGGCAATGCAGGTGCTTTTGGTGGCATAAGTGGTGGGCTTAGATCAAGACATATCCCCCCTGTCATCACAACAGACGGACCTTCGGGCATACGTCTTTTGACAAGGACATCACTCCTTCCTTGTGGCACTGCGCTTGCATCAACTTGGAATGAGAAACTTGTGGAAGAATTGTATGGGGAACTCAGCAAGGAAATGCTTGACAGAGGCAGTGAAGTTTTGCTTGCCCCCGGCATGAACATACATCGTGATCCTTTGTGTGGCAGAAACTTTGAGTATCTCAGTGAAGACCCTGTGCTGACAGGATATATGGCAAGTGCAATTGTCAAGGGCATACAATCAAGTGGTGGATCGGCTTGCCCCAAACACTTTGCTTGCAACTCACAAGAAACCAACCGAAACCACAATGATAGCCGTGTCAGTGAAAGGGCACTCCGTGAGATATATCTCAAAGCATTCAAGATTGTCATAGACGAAGCCAAGCCACGTCTTATTATGGTGTCATACAATCGTATCAACAGTGTGCTCAACTCCAACAACTATGATTTGACCACAACCATACTCCGTGGCGAATGGGGATATGAAGGACTTGTGACAACAGACTGGTGGATGGTCAATGAGGAATCTCCTGAGTTTGAAGGAGTCAGGGCCAATGCCTATCGTGTGCGCAGTCAAGTTGACGTATTTATGCCCGGTGGCGACAGAGTGTCAGGCCGTGGAGATAAGAGTATATTGACTGCACTGAAAAAAGGCAATTTGACAAGGGGCGAACTGCAAAGGAGTGCAAGAAATGTGTTGAACTTTATCCTAAACACTCCTGTGCTCAATGCAAAGGTCAAAAGAGATAAATGATGACCGACAGGCGACAAATATAATTGGAATAATAAAGGAATTGTCCAAAAGGAGAATGATATGAGAACGAAAGTTAGAGATTTGCCATATTCACGCTTTGATATGAAAAGGCTTGAAGATGCGCTGAATACATTTATTGAAGCAGAAAAGAATGCAAAGTCAGTTGACGATGTGATTTTGGCAAGAAAGGAATGGCTTGACGTGGTTGATGAGTTTGGCACAAACTATTCACTTGCATCAAGCAGATACACTCTTGACACTCGTGATGAGTTTTATCTTGCAGAGCAGGAATACTATGACGAAGTATCCCCCATATGCAGTGATTATATGACCAAATATGCAAAGGTTATGTGGGAGAGTAGATTCCGTCCTGAACTTGAAAAGATTTTGCCTGAAACAGTGTACCCTTCATATGAATGTCAAATGAAGTCATTCAGTCCTGAAATCATACCTGACCAACAGGAAGAAAATGCACTGACCACCAAATATACACAACTCCTTTCACAACTGACCACAGAGTGGCGTGGAGAGCAAAAGACCATTGCATACATTCGTGGATTTTTGGAAGATGCCAACAGACAAGTGAGAAAACAAGCGGCGGAGGCAATTGACAGGGCTCTTGCTTCAATAAGCGATGATCTTGACAACATCTATGATCAACTTGTCAAAGTGCGCACACGTATGGCACGTAAGTTGGGCTATGACAACTATATTGAACTTGGCTACTATCGTATGGGCAGGATTGACTACAACAGAGAAATGGTTGCAGTGTTCCGTGACAATGTATTGAAGTCACTTGTGCCTGTCATCAGTGATATGAAACGTGGTGTTGCAGACGCTCTTGGCATCAAGGATATGAAGTTTTATGACAACGATGTCATCGAAGGGGAAGGCAATCCTCGCCCCTATCCCGATGAGAAAGGTATACTCAAAAATGCACAAGATATGTACAGAGAAATGCACCACGAAATTGGCGACTTTATGGACAGTATGATTGAGGCAGACGCCTTTGATGTCACTGCCCGTGATGGTAAGTGTGGTGGGGGCTATTGCACCACCTTTGACAAATTCCATCAACCCTTCATTTTTGCCAATTTCAATGGTTCATCTGGCGATATTGACGTTGTAACACATGAATTCGGTCATGCACTGGCAATGAACTACGTTTTTGAATGTGGCGATAGAGAGGTGGGAATTGGTTCGAGCGAAACTGCCGAAACCCACAGCATGACAATGGAATTTTTCAGTTGGAAATATATGGACAAGTTCTTCAAGGACGTTGACAGATATCACTACACACACTTGTCAAATGCCTTGACCTTTATCCCTTATGGCATCATTGTTGATGAGTTCCAACACATAGTTTATGGCAATCCTGATATGACTCCTGATGAGAGAAATCAAGCATACCTTGATCTTGAAAAGAAATATCGTCCATATATGGATTATGAAGGACTTCCTTATCTTTCAAAGGGCACAAGATGGCAATATCAATCACATATTTACGAAACTCCTTTCTACTATATTGACTATTGTCTTGCACAGGTTGTTGCATTTGAATTCCTCAATGAAATGCAAAAGGATTATGACGGAGCATTGTTGAGATATATGGACCATTGCAAGCGTGGTGGAAAGTTTGCTTTCAACAAACTTGTATCTCTTGCAGGGCTCAAATCTCCCTTTGAAGACGGAGCACTTGATGAAGTGGCAGTGGTTGCAAAAAAGATCATTGCTGAAAAGAGAAAATAGTAATATCAAACAGTCAACTAGGTTTAGTATCAAAACAAAAACCAAGCAAAAAAGTCGACAAAAAAAGCACTCGCATTTGAGTGCTTTTTGTTTTGACGTTGTGTTGTGATTTTAGGTTCTGCTCACTGTGAGCGTGCCTTCCTTATACACAAAGTGATAGTTGCTTGATTCGCCACCACTGACGATGATTGAATATTTGCCTGCCATACCACCTTGGGTGTAGGCACAGGAAATTGTTGGCACTGTGTCAAGGTTGTCCACATTCTCGCCGGGGGCAAAGCCTGTGTATGTAATTGTCAATGCAGGCGGTTGATCGCCCACTGAAATTGTCTTGCTGTCGGCTGTGACAATAAGCACACGTTTTGTTATGTTGAGCACACCATTGTCAAGGCTGAGAGTGTAGTTGTCTGATTCAAATCCACTTGTGTCGCCACTGACTGAATATGTGCCAATGACAAGTGAATTCTTGGCAGTTGTGGTGAAAAGGATTTTGCCACTGAAAACAGATTGATTGTCATCCCCTATGAAACCTGTGTAGTTGACTTTGTAGGTTGTGGGCAACTCATCTCCGTATGAAATTGTGGTGGGGGAGATTGTGCCTTTGACCACGTGTTTTGTTATGGTCAGTTTCAAGGGTTGCTCTGTGATATAGACGTGATAGTTCTTTCTTGTCAATCTCACATACACGTCATATTCTCCTGCGTTGACAAATCCAAGGGATGATTGCCACACATTTTTGTCGGTGCTGTATTCAACCTTGTCCCCTGCAACAGTTTCCACTGCTATGTTGTGGGGTTTGCCGTCATACTCAAATGTTGTATCGGTTGCAGAAATTGATTGTATTGTTGCAGTTGTGATGACAAAATTTGTGAATATTGTTTGACTCAATGTTTCTGCCAATTGAGATGTTGCAGTGATGGTCATTGTAAGTTTGTGGTTTCCACAATCTGGCGTTTTGAATGATACGGATTTTCCACCGTCAACAATTACACCGTCAAGATACCAAATGTATTTGTAATCGATGCCGCTGTATTCTGTGTGGTTAGCACTGAAAGTCAGGTCGCCAGAGAAGTATTCGATTTCTGCGCCCAATGCCGAGTGGATTTGCGCATTCATATCCTTGATTGCAAGGACGGCTTTGTATTCCACATTTCTTTCAGGGAAGAATTCGGGCAGTTCCTTGTCGAGCATAGTTGCCCAACCAACAAACTCAAATCCTTCGGGGATATTCAATTTTTTCTCTGCAGACGATGCAGGTGTTGATGTCTTTTCGCCACCACTGAAAGTGTGTGTGTAGATTGTTTGGCCATTCAAAAGGAATTTTGCAGTGAACTCGGCAAGGTCACTATATATGCCGTTGACTGAAAGGTTGGTTGTGACGTTTGAAAAATCGGTGTTCCACTTTTCAAACTCTTGATTTGATTTGGTTGGGGGAGTTGGAGGGACTGCACTCTCGCCATACAAAACCGATTGTGTGTCAATGACTTGTCCGTCAACAACAAACTCCACAGTGAAAGATTTCTTTGAAAACTTTGCATACAAGGCAACATTTGCCGAAAGCCTTGAATCTGTGCTCAATTGATTTTTGAACCCTTTGTCAAGATACCAACCATCAAAAACATACCCTTCCTTTTGTGGAGTGTAGTAGTCATTGATGCCGTCAATGGTGTCTATTTTTGCCGATTTTTCCACTGCGCCGTCAACGACGTACATCACTGAAAATGGGCCACTGTAAACTTCATCGCAAGCAACAAAGGTTGTGATGATGGCAACCAAAATCAAAATCAGCAGGGTAATTGTATTCTTGTTTTTCATAGTCTTTTTTTGCTTCAATCGCCACAAGCAATCAATATATTATACTTTTGTATAATCAAATATTGCCTATGAGCGCTTTTTCTTCATTATACAACAGCAATTTTGTTTGTCAAGATGGGCAGTTTTTTGTCAAAACCTGTCAAATGGATCAGTTAGAACAATAATTAATCATCAAAAATCGATTTTTGTCGAAAAAGTGGATTGGAACAATATTGTCCACAAGAAACATCACAAAAGTGCAAAAAAATTGCAAAAATAAAGTGCACATTTGTAGGAAATATTTTTTGTAAAAATTTGTAAATTTATTATATAAATAAAAAAACCACTCAAAATGAGTGGTTTTCTTGTTTTGTGGATTGGTTTGTTTGTCTTACTTGATGAAAGCAGAAAATGCTTTGTGTGCTTCATAGACGTCTGCTTTTGACACAAGTTCATAAGGAGCATGCATTGAAAGCACGGGCACGCCAAGGTCAACTGTTTCGATGTTGTAGTTGGCAAGGAATTTTGCAACTGTGCCACCGCCACCAAGGTCAACTCTGCCAAGTTCGCCTGTTTGCCAAATGACGTTGTTCTTTTCAAAGACTGCACGGAGATAACCGATAAATTCTGCTGATGCATCGTTTGAGCCACTCTTGCCACGTGAGCCTGTAAACTTATTCATTGCCACGCCATAATTGATCAGTGACATATTGCCGTCAAAGGTGCTGTTTCTAGGTTCAAATGCGTCTGCATAGTTGGGATCATATGCTGCAGTGACGTCTGCTGAAAGGCACATTGAGTTTGCTCTCACAACTGCTGATGACACACCATAACTTTCTGCAAGTGCATCGATGATGTCCTTGATAAGGATGCATTGCATACCACTGTTGCCTTCACTTCCAACTTCTTCCTTGTCTGCAAGGATTGTAAGGACGGTTTGATCGGTGTCGGTTTCAAAGGTTGCAGTGATTTCGGGGTAAGCACACACTCTGTCATCGTGGCCATAACTTGCAACAAATGCTCTGTCAAAGCCAACGTCTTTTGCTTTGATTGCAGGCACTGCTTCGATTTCGGCACTGAGGAAATCTTCTTCGGTGATGCCATATTTTTCGTTGAGCAGACGGAGTGCATTCATCTTGACTGCATTGCTTTCTGCGTCTTCAAGGGGCATGCCACCAATGAGCACATTGAGATTTTCGCCCTTGAATGCTGATGCCACTGTCTTTTCATTGTATTCTTGTGAAAGGTGGGGGAGAAGGTCTGTGATGTAGAACACAGGATCACTTTCATCTTCGCCAACACAAACGTTTACGGTGCTTCCGTCTTTCAAGGAGATGACTCCGTGGAGTGCAAGGGGCAGTGCAAGCCATTGATACTTTTTGATGCCACCATAGTAGTGAGTTTTAAGGAAAGCCATATCATTGCTTTCATAAAGGGGAACTTGTTTCAGGTCAAGACGAGGGCTGTCAACGTGAGCAACCATAATTCTTATGCCATTCTTTGCAAGGTCTGCTTTGCCTGCTTTGATGATAAAGAGTGCTTTGCCACGATTGTTGTAGTAGAGAAGGTCGCCCTTGTTGATTTTGTCCCCAAGACGATATTCCTTGTAGCCGTGTGCTTTTGCCATTTCGATGGTTTCAGTGACGGTTTCTCTTTCGGTTTTGCCATTGTCGAGATACTTTTTGTAGCCTTCGTTGTAGTCGAAGATTTTTTTCAACTCATCGGGGCTTGCGCACTTGAATGCGTTCTTTCTTTTGTAGGTGAGATCCATAGTTTACTCCTGATAATTTTTAATTGAAAAAATTATAACACCAAATGACACACTTGACAAGAGTAAATTTTTTTAGAACCTATTTTTTGCAACATCTGCCAACTGTCACATCGTCTTTTTGGCGATTTTGCAGTTCCTTGACAGGGTTTTTGTCTGTTTCAAAACGGAAATCTTCCTTGAAATTGTTGATATACAGGTCAATGACTTGATGTGATGGGTTGTGATCTCCACAACCATTGAGTTTTTCTTGCCACTTGAAGAAGGGGTATTGGCAATCCATATCTCTCACATCGGCATAGCCTTCGCCAACAGATGTGTACCAAGCAGTTTTCTTCAAAACCTTGCGCACGTAGTCAATATTGTCGCACCCAAAGGTAAGTGGCTCTGGAAATTCAGGGCAGGGGAACACGTCTTTATATGATTTTCCTTCATATTTTTCAAGGAGTTCATTGACTCTGTGAAGATGAGCAAGTTCCTGTTCAAGGCAAGTTTCCCACACTGCTTTGATTCGGTTGTCAGTTTCATCCATAAGGCAGGACCAATAGAGATAGCACTCTGTGTATTCGTGTTCAAGAAGCCCTGTGAGCCAACTGCATTTCACGTCCATAAGAGAGCCATAATGTGTCACGTGTTGCTCCTCAATCATTGCAATTTCGCTGTACATTTTTCTGCCGATTTCACTTGTATAAAAACCTGCAACGTTCATATAGTAATTCATTGTTTGTTGCTCAGCAGCAGTGATGATTGATGCACACAATCTTGTAAAGGGGTCTGCCTTTTCGGCATCAATATGGTGGCGAACATCATCAGGAGCAAGCCTATGCTCACAGACAGTAGGTCTGCCCGGAGTGATTTCCGTGCGACAATCAACAAGTTTGGATGCATCAATGCCGTGCTCCATTTTGAGAAGATTGGAAAATCGATATAGATGGTCAAAGTCTTCAAGGAGAGCAAAGTCAAGGGCTTCCTTGACATATTCATCCTTTTCTCTGCGTGCAAGATTTGCAGTCAATTCAACTGCCAATTGCTCATATCCAATGGTTGTTTCAAGGATGCTTTCGTTGAGTGGTTTCAACCCCGAAATCTTCTTTTGCTGTTGTTGTTCAACACGTCTTATCTTGGCAATTTCACGTCTAAGTTCATTGTCAGGACAGTGGCGAGAAAATTGATGTGAGTACCAGTTGGCTTCAAATTCTGTGCCATTCATAAGGATGATACGAAGTTTTGTAAAAGGGTCTGTCGTTGTTTTGTCATAGGGCTCAACAAAGATATTTTGCCAAGTTTCAAGACCTTTTTCTACAGTGGTTGCTTTTTGTTCAAATGGATTAAAAGACATTTTACACTCCTTTTTAGTGTTGATAAAGTATTGTTTTGCGCAACAAAGCCGATTTTGCATTGACATTTGCTTGCAAAACAACCTGCATTGAGTATTGCTTTTTTTATTGTTTTTATTCAAGGATTTGTCATATTGTTTGCAAAATGGAAAAGGTGTGTTATAATCATAAAAAAAAGATATGGGAGCAACAATGAAAGACATCGATGTTATTCTTGCAATAGAATCAAGTTGTGATGAAACTGCGGCATCTGTGGTTAAAGGGGGCAGGACTGTCCTTGGATCTTCAGTGTCTTCACAAATTGAAATACATCGCAGATACGGTGGAGTTGTGCCAGAAATCGCATCAAGAAACCACACTCTCCAAATTGAGAATGTTGTGAAGGATGCCATGGAAAAGGCAGGCGTCACCAAGGATGATATTGATGCCATCGCTGTCACCTATGGGGCAGGGCTTCTTGGAGCATTGCTTGTTGGTGTCAACTTTGCCAAAGGTCTTGCTTATGCTTGGGACAAACCCTTGTATGCCATATCCCACATCAAAGGACACATTGCATCCAATTATCTTGAAAGCAACCTTGAGCCACCCTACATCACAATGCTTGCAAGTGGTGGACATACGGCAGTTGTCTATGTGAAGAATTACACCGACATTGAACTTGTGGCATCATCTCGTGACGATGCGGCAGGAGAGGCTTTTGACAAGGTGGCAAGAGTGTTGGGGCTTCCATACCCAGGTGGCCCAGAGATTGAAAAACTTGCCCTTGAAGGCAAGCCGTCAATATCTATGCCTGCACCCAAATTCAAAAAGGGCGAAGCACCATATTTCAGTTATAGTGGTTTGAAAACCTTCGTCATCAACTATGTCCACAACTTGACACAAAAAGGCAAGCCCGTCCCCAAAGCAGATGTGGCATGCTCCTTTCAAAAGGCAGCCATTGAGCAAATGGTAAATGTCACCGGCAAAGTCCTTGATGAAACAGGTGTCAAAAAGGTGACCATCGCAGGTGGTGTGTCTGCCAACAAACATCTTAGAGCACAATTTGACAAATTCAAGGAAAAGGGCATAGAAGTCTATTATCCCAAACTGCAGTACTGCACCGACAATGCATCAATGATAGGCTCAGCCGCCTACTTTATGATCAAGGAAGGACTTGAACCAACATCGTTGGATTTGGATGCAAAAGCGACTGTTTCACTTAAATAAAAACTGCGCTATTTAGCGAATAACTTCGGCAGGCACTCTCATCTCATCCCTTATGTAC
>JAZRGC010000166.1:0-4215 GCA_045643985.1 Clostridia bacterium | reverse complement strand
ACACTTGAAGAATTGTGTCAAACATTTAGAAATTTTGCCGCATCAAGATTACATTTATATTATACATTACCAATGATTCGTATTTTTATAGCTGGTTTTTCTTCAACAAGATTAGTTATCCTACAAGGTATCTCAGGTACTGGTAAAACATCACTTGCTCACTGTATGGGCTTGTTCCTCAACAACCCCACAACAATCGCTTCAGTCCAACCTTCTTGGCGTGATAGAACCGAACTTTTCGGCTACTTCAACGAATTTACAAAGCGCTTCAATGAAACCGAAGTCTTGAAGAAGATGTACGAAGCAACTTGGAACAAGAATATCTACATCACAGTTCTCGACGAAATGAACATCGCTCGTGTTGAGTACTATTTCGCAGAAATGTTGTCAATTCTTGAAATGCCATCACGTGATGAATGGGTTGTTGACCTTGTTCCTTCCGGTTGGGCAAACGACCCCAAACACTTGGATAAGGGCAGATTCCGTCTTCCTCAAAACATGTGGTTTATCGGCACAGCAAACAACGACGACTCAACCTTTGCAATCTCAGACAAGGTTTACGACCGTGCTATGCCCATCAACATCAACAGCAAGGGTGTTCCTTTTGAAGCACCTGACACTGAGCCTGTTTATATCAGTTTTGAGCACCTTGAAAATATGTTCCACATTGCTCAAGAAGAAAACAAGGTTTCTCAAGAAAACCTTGACAAAATTGATGCACTTGATGACTATGTTATCGAACACTTTAGACTTGCGTTTGGTAACCGTATCGTCAAGCAATTGAAGGAATTTGTCCCTGCATACATCGCATGTGGTGGCACCGAACTTGACGGCCTTGATTACGTTCTCTGCAACAAGATTCTCCGTAAGTTTGAGTCACTCAACTTGTCATACATCCGTGACGAAATCGATGGCCTCATTTTGTATCTCAGCGAGCAATTTGGCGAAGATGCAATGGGCGAATGCAAGGAATATCTCACACGACTCAAGAAACTGTTCTAATTTGTATTTGGTGTTCTCAGTGGCTGTGTCAGTGGCATAGCCACTGGGATATGAAAAGATTATGGCTGACAATAAACTAACAAGAGAAATCTATCTCAATTATGCCAAAAAAATCGTTTCCGTGCTTTATGGTGACGAGTTCTTTAACCAGTACAAAAACAGGGTAGAGAGTGGCTTTTCTGAGTTCAAACTGGTCAAAAAACGTTTGATTCAGGACATTTCAATTGACTGGATTTCAACAATCGAAGATGTTTTGCCCAACCTTGACACTATCGTACGTAACCCACGTAAGTTCATCGTTCAGGAAGAAGACATCGTGGATATTTCACTTTGTAAGGCTATATCCACTGAATCGGTCAAGCACTTGGCTCAACACACCAATATGATTTCAAAGGTTGACAAGGACGGCACGGTCACACCCAGCCGTATCCTCAACATCACAAAGGAAGAATCCTTTGAAATCTATGAAAACCGATTTATTTACACCCTTCTTTTGAAATTGAAGGACTTTGTCCAAATCCGTTACGACAAAATCAAGAAGGCATCTGCAACACAGGACGTTTTGCAACTGAATGTTGACTCAAAGTTCAATTTGCCGTCAAAAAAGGTCACATATCGCACCGAATATATGGCACAATTGAGTTTTGATGAAGTCTTGCGCATGGATCCTGAAACCCTTGAAAAGATCGAGCGTATCGCAAGGATTGACAAGATCATCACAGACTTTTTGGCATCATCATTTGCAAAGGCAATGCGCAACTCTGCGCCTGTCCGTCCCCCTATCACAAGAACAAACGTCATTTTGAAAGAGCCCAACTTCAAAAAGGCACTTACATTGTGGCAATTCATTGAAACATACCAAGCAACAGCAGGCTTTTCTGCAACCGATGATATCGAAGATATCAAGGTTGAAACCCCACAACAAACTCAACTTCGTCAAATGGTCACTCTCAACACTATGTTGTTTGAAAGTTTGTATGACCAACACGAAACTGATATGGGGCTTGAAGATGCTCAATTCACCGACCTTTTGCGAGTTGGCGATCTAGATTTTTCAAAGGACGAAATTCAACATGACGAGTATTCTCAAAAGTTGGATGAGGACTTGAAGGACGAGGCAGAGCAACAAGAGGAAGTCAAACCTGAAGAATCTGCCGAAGACACCATCGAAGAAGCCAAAACCGAAGAAACTCAACAGGAAACAACTCCCGAAGAAGACAAGGTGGAAGAAACACCTGAAGAAGACAAAACGGAAGAAACTCCTGATGAGCCTGAAATTGAGGAACAAGAAGTCGAGGTTGAAGAAGAAGTCGAAAAAGAGGTTGAAACTCCTCCCAAGGAAGAACCTGAGGACGAAGAACCCGATGCCGACCAATTTGACCAACATCTCTTTGAAGTTCGCAAGATCTACAAAAAGCCCGAAGACGACAAGATGCGTCAAGAGGAGATTGCCAAAATCAAGGATGCAATCGACAGATGTCTTACTGCATATCGCAAGATCAAGCAGGACGAACTTGACGAACGTGAAAAAGAGGAGGCTCTCAAACGCAGACAAGAGGAACTTGAACGTAGAGCCGAAGCATTTAGACAACGTAGGCAAGAACTTGACCGAGAAGACGGACAAGTGTATCTTGGCAACGATGCATTTGCCAAGGCAAAAGTCAAGGCAAGCGCAGACAAATCCAAGAAGGAAAAGAAGCCTGTCATTGACAAAAACGAGAACCTCTCACTCACAGATTCCAACACTGACAATATCCTTAAGGATATTGAACTTGCAGAAAAAGAGAAAGCAGAACGTGATGCCAAGTATCGTATTGCATTTGCCGGCGACAACAATGGCGATGAAGAAAGAGATGCTGACATCCCCACTGCAGACCTTGAAAAGCAAGTCAAATCCAAGAAAAAATCCACCAAGAAACCTGCAGAAAAACCTGTGGCAGAAGCAACTCCCATCAATGATATACCCGAAAGAAAGGGCATCAATCTTGGCAAAAATGCAATGGGTGGAAATGACATTGGCAGTGGACTTGCAGGTGGATTTGGCGACTCAGCACTTGCTCCTAGACCAAAGCGCAAGAAGTCAATCAATCCTGTTGACGAAAACAAAGTCCGTGTAGGCAATGCTCCTGTCAAGGATGCCGAAGGCGACTTGGATTCATTTGCAGAGCAAAAGGCAAAACTTGGCGACCTTTCAAAGCCTAATGGCAGTTCAAAGCGCAAGCCAAAAGCACAGCCTGCTCCTGCAGAAGAAACCAAGGCAGAAGCACCTGTCGAAACACCGGATAGTCAACCTGAAAACGATGTCAAACCCAAGATCAAAAAGTCATCAGGACCAATTGATCCTTGGAGTCTGTCACCAACAACACTCAATCAAAAATATGACACACCCAGTGGCAAAAATCGCACATTTGCACCTGTTGACGAAAACAAAGTGCGTGTAGGCGATGCACCCATTCGTATGAAGTCTGCAAATGAATTGTTGTCCACATTCGGTGAAGAAACAACATCTCAAAAACCTGTCGTGAAAGGGGATAATGACCAAGAAGACAACCAATAATTGAGATGAAAAGGCGATAAATGGCACTTTCAACTGAACAAAAACAAAAAGCAAAAAAAATAATCAACATAATTACCACGGTGATATTTGCCGTGGTATTTGTGTGTCTTGTGGTTGTTTTTGTTATGGTCAGTGTTCAACGTAAAAACAACAAAGACGTCAAAATCTTTGGCCACTATATGTTGGCAGTGCTCACAGACAGTATGTCCCCAACAATTGAGCCAAACGAAGTCATTTGGAGCAAAGCATTTGAAGAAGATGACATTGATCAATTGATTGATGAGTACAAGCAAGACAACAGTCATATGGACGGAAACATCCTTGTCTTTGACAAGGAAAAAGGTCCAATTGTAACCTTTACAGCCCCCAGTGGACCACTGAAAGGGCACAATGAAACACACCGAATTTCACGTGTGGTTTATGACGAAAGTGGCAACATTCAAAAGATTTACACCAAAGGTGACCATGAGCAATCGGAAGATTCATGGACAATAAAAGCAGAGGACATCAAGGCTGTTTTTGTACGCAAATTGCCTTTGGTCAGTGGTATAATGGCATTTGTCATCACCAATCCATTTTTGGCATATGTGACACTTATAGCAGTGCCTTTGTTGGTGGTTGCGATTATGTTTTTCGTTTGATTTGTCAAAGAGAGA
>JAZRGC010000165.1:0-11306 GCA_045643985.1 Clostridia bacterium | reverse complement strand
ATATGAGGTTGACGCTAATACTTTTGCTTATGAATATACAAAAAGTATTTATGGGGATTCTGATTCTCTGAAAAAGTTATACGAATTTTGGAGTCCGCATCAACCGATGCCACATGAAATTTATGATTCTATTTTTGCACTGATTGACGAAAGGCTAAAAACAAAACTATGAAAAAACCGTTATACCGATTCCAATTTATCGGTCAATTTGCCTGTACGCATTTTTCATAACTGTACGCAAATTGTATCAAAATAGGTATTTTTTTACAAACACCGAGAAATCGGTGTTTTTTTTATTTGAATGGACTTTGTGCTTTCAGCACCACGCTTTGCATGCGAACCCATACTCTATGGCTGGCTGGCGACATTTACGATTTGCATTGGTTTGCACTTTTGCTATCATTGCATATTTGCACAAAAGAAAAAGCGCTTGAAAAAAGCGCTTTTTTTGATTGTTTGTTGCATTGTTTTTATTCAACACAGACATCATCTGCTGGTTGTCCAGTTTTTGAATTCTCTTTCTTGTTTAATATAATGTACACCACCACACAAACCACAATGTTTGTTGCAAGCAATGTCCACATGGCAATCTTTGCACCATTGACTTCCTTTGTGGGAACTCTTGTCGCCACATAGATGATTTTGTTGTCTTTGGATGTAGAGCCGTTTACGGCAAGATAGTGATCCTTATGATAATAATACTCAACGTACTGACTGTTGTCTGCTGAATTTGGTATGTACATTGTGTTTATGCTCATTTTATCCTTGTTTGCTTGCTCTATAGCCGAAGGATCTGAGCCGTAGTTTTCTTCTAACCATTGGTCGTAATCAGATTCAACGGCAATCTTTAATGCTTCAAAGGAATCATATTTATCCTTGGCTGTAAATTTGACTGTGCTGAGCACAATAAGCACTATTGCAAGCAAAACCGTAATTGAGCAACAAATTGTCACAAGCCTTATCGCAAAAGGTCTAAATGATTTAAATAAAGACTTGCCTGCCTTCTTTTCTCTTTGAGGCTCAACACCAACCGATTGTTGCTCTGTTGTGGGCTCATCCACGGCTCCATCGCTGTTTGTGAGCATTTTTTCATCTATACGCTCGCCACGAAGAAGTTCATCTGTGGTTACATCAAACAATTCTGCTATTGTAGGCAACAATGATATGTCAGGCGAACAATCATCTCTCTCCCATCTGCTTATGGTTTTGTCAGAAACAAAAAGCCTGTCGCCAAGTTCTTTTTGGGTCAAGCCTTTTTCCTTGCGCAATTCAGATATAAATTTGCCAACTGATTTGTTTTCCAAGTTATTCCTCCTATAGGTCAACCTCAATCACTAAACACATATTTATGGAAATTCTGCTGTTCATTGAGAAATCTCGTAGAGATTTAGCCTACTATGTTCGATATTATACAATAAAAAGATTATTTTTTCAAGGATTTTGCGATTGTGACATAATTATTTTCACTTAAAGTTAGTTTACGAATTTTTGATTGTATGTTAAAATTGAATCACAACATTTCAAGGGCAAAAAACTATGATTACCACTATATTTATTGACATTGACAACACTCTTTTGGATTTTGACAAGTGCGCCTACTTGTCTATGAAGTCTGCTTTTGAAGATGTTGGTCTTCCATTTGAGGACTATATGTTTGACACCTTTGAGCGCATAAATCTTTCACTTTGGCATAGACTTGAAGAAAAAATCATATCAAAAAATCAACTTTTCAAGATCCGTTGGTCAACCATTCTTGCAGCACTAGGATTTGATTATGACGGCATTGACATGGAAAAACGTTTCAAGCACTACATTTGCTCTTATGCAGTTACAATTGATGGTGCTGAAGACCTTCTTAAACACCTATCTCCAAAATACAAGGTGTATGCCACAAGCAATGCCACTTATGACCAACAAATTTCACGGCTTAAAAATGCAGGACTTGACAAATATTTTGATGGCTACTTCATCTCCGAAAGAGCCGGCGCTGAAAAGCCTAGCAAGGAATTTTTTGACTATTGTTTCGGCAATCTAACCGAGCAAATTGACAATATTGTGCTCATTGGTGATTCACCAACTGCGGACATTAAAGGTGGATGTCAATATGGCCTTTCGACCATTTGGTTCAATTGGCGTGGCGAAAAATTGCCAGAAGGTGTCAACCCAACATACATTGTAAAGAGTCTTGCCGAAATCAAGAAAATTCTGTAACATAACTTTTGATTTTGATGACTGACTGCTTTTGCTTGACTTTGTCAAGATAAAAGTGTACTATCTTTATGATCAATAAACCCTTTTCACCTTTTGGTGAAACTTTGGCATAATATGTTGTCCAAGACAATGTATGTGCCTTTTTTATGGATATGAAAAAAAATAGACCGTATCTCAAACCATTTGCAAAATATGTTTCACTCAACGTCCTTGGTATGTTGGGTGTTTCTTGCTACGTGCTTGCCGATACGTTTTTCATTTCCAATGGTGTTGGCAACAACGGACTTAATGCTCTCACCCATGCAATGCCTGTGTTCAGTTTTATACAAGGTGTTGCCCTTTTGTTTGGTGTTGGTGGTGGCATCAAGTATGCAGTGGCAAAAGCCGCAGGGGAACAACACGAAGCCAACAAGGTTTTTACATCATCTTTGATTCTTAGTGTTTGCTTCTCTCTTATATTCATCATTCTTGGTCTTGCTGCATCAAAGCCACTTGCCTCTTTCCTGGGGGCAAATGATCCTGTTGTCTTTGAAATGACAAGCCTATATTTGAAGGTCGTTCTACTATTTGCACCTGCATTTATATTCCAGACTGTCATTGCTTGCTTTGTGCGAAATGACGGCAATCCTAAACTCTCAATGCTTGCAACACTCATCAGCAGTTTGTTTAATATAGTCTTTGACTATATTCTCATATATCCTTGCAATATGGGAATTTTGGGTGCAGTGCTTGCAACTGGTGTTTCGCCCGTGCTTGGCATGATTATTCTTGCCTTCCACTGGATATTAAAAAAGAATGACGTAAAAGCAGAAAAAACAAAAATCAGTGCAAAAACTGCCTTCTCTATTATGGGATTGGGGCTTCCTTCACTTGTCAACGAATTTTCAGGCGGTATTGTTGTCATAGTTTACAATGCTATCCTTTTGTCAGTTGCTGGCAATGCAGGCATATCTGCTTACGGAATTATTGCAAACATTGCATTTGTCATCTTGTCCATGTACACAGGTGTTGCAAGTGGTGCTCAACCTTTGTTCAGTGAAGCCCACGGCAAAAAGGATTTGAAAGCAAAAGACACTTTGCTGAAATACTCTCTCATCACAGGTGGATCAACTGCAATTGCTATATACGTAATTATCGCTTGCCTGAACAAGCAAATTACCGCACTATTTAACAGTGAAAATATTGCATTGCTTGCAGAATATGCAGAAATGGGCTTGGTGATCTACTTCATAGGTTCGGTTTTTGCAAGTTTCAACTCTATCTTCTCAAGTTATTTCTCAGCAATAGAAAAACCTGTTCCCTCACAAATTATCACTTTGTTGAAAGGTTTGTTCCTTATCATACCTATGGTATATTTGCTTTCATTCCTTATGGGTATAAATGGTGTGTGGCTCTCATACGTGTTGACAGAGTTGATTGTTTTGATTATTGCAATAAGCATTTATGCGGTGTTTAGAAAGCGCACAAAGGCAATTCTCAAAATGGAAGCAAACAACCAAATTGATTCTGTTGAAGGCACTCAAGAAGAATTGTGCGAAGACACTGAAGTGGCTACAAATGATGGATGCCCTGCCAATGAAAATGATACGGCAACAGAAACCAATATGCCAGACGTTGCAACCGAAAAACTAAAATATAAAATTTAAGTTAGTTAAACAAAAAAGACCACACAAGTGTGTGTGGTCTTTTATTTTTGTGTTTTCTTTTACTTTCAAAACACTATCAATGCACGCATTAATCGTACCATTCAAATTCGATGTCACCAATTGAAACAACATCCCCTTCCTTGATGCCCATCTTGCGAAGGTCATGCATAACTCCACGGTCTTTGAGCACCTTTTGGAAAAATGCGAAGGAATCGATATCAGATATTGTGACATTTTGGATGAGGAAGTCAACAAGACCACCATCAACGAAGAATGTGCCATCGGGCAATCTTTCGATTGTGTATTTTTGGTCGGTTTTTTCTTCAAGAGTGTAGAATTCGTCAATATCTTCACGGCTTGGAGGAGGCAATTGATCGACCATTTCCTTGATGTCTGTGAGAAGATCTTTGAGTCCTTCCCCAATGATTGCTGTGATTAGATGCACCTTTTTGCCGATTTTCTTTGAAAACTCGTTGATATAATCAGGGTCTTCAAGAAGGTCTGCTTTGTTGCATACAACAATTTGTGGGAGTGATGCAAGTTTGGGTGAATAGGCTTCAAGTTCTTGATTGATTTTGTTGAAATCATCAATGGGATCTCTGCCTTCACTGCCACTTATGTCTATTACGTGGACAATAAGACGAACTCTCTCGATATGACGAAGGAAATAATGTCCAAGACCTGCTCCATCACTTGCGCCTTCAATAAGTCCGGGGATGTCTGCAATGACAAATGAATCATCGTACATTTGGACAACACCCAAGTTGGGATTGATTGTTGTAAAATGATAGTTGGCAATTTTGGGTTTTGCAGATGTGAGCATTGAAAGCAATGTTGATTTGCCAACATTGGGGAATCCAACAAGACCTACGTCTGCAATTGTTTTAAGTTCCAAAGTGATTTGATATTCCTCTGTAACTTCGCCAAGTTGTGAAAATGAAGGTGCTTGACGTTGTGCATGAGCAAAACGTGCATTGCCCTTTCCACCTCTGCCACCTTTCAATGCGACAAATTCCTCTCCGTCATCAAAGAGGTCTGCAATGATATTGCCGGTTTTCGTGTCACGAATGACTGTGCCTGTTGGAACTTTGACAATCAAGTGTTGGCCACATTTGCCAGTGCTATTTTTAGGGCCACCTGATGTGCCATTTTCTGCTCTAAAATGCTTTTTGAACTTGAAATCAATGAGTGTGTTCATATCTTTGTCTGCTACAAAGATAATATCTCCACCATTGCCACCATCGCCACCATCTGGGCCACCATTGGGAACATATTTTTCTCTATGGAATGAAACTGCTCCGTTGCCACCGTTGCCAGCTTTTATGAAAATTTTGACGTAATCTAAAAACATAATTCTACCTGTTTCTTTTGTATTACAAAAGATTATATACTATTTTTCGACTATTTGCAATTGGTTGAGTATGGCTTTTGCAGACTTTTTGCCGGCCCCCATTGCCAATATGACTGTTGCAGAGCCTGTTGTTGCATCTCCACCTGCATATAGACGTGGAATTGATGTCTTGCCCATTTCGTCAGTCTTGATTGTACCTCTTTCGGTCAATTCCAAATTTGGCATACTATTTTTGATGATTGGGTTTGGAGATGTGCCAAGCGCCACAATAACTTGATCGCAAGGAATTTCGTACTCACTGTCTTTTACTGCAAAAGGTCTTCTTCTGCCACTAGCATCAGGCTCGCCAAGTTCCATTTTTACAACTCTAACTCCCTTTACTTTGCCATTTTCACCAAGAAACTCAACAGGGTTTGTCAACAATTGGAAGTTTATTCCTTCTTCTTCAGCATGATGGATTTCTTCTTGCCTTGCAGGCATTTCTGCTTTGCTACGTCTATAAACAACAGTGACATCTGCGCCAAGACGTCTTGCAGTACGAGCAGAGTCCATTGCCACATTGCCTGCACCGACCACAACCACTGACTTGCCGTGCAAAATTGGAGTGTCTGCCTTCACGTCGTAGGCTTTCATCAAATTGACTCTTGTGAGATATTCGTTTGCAGAATAAATTCCGTTGAGATTTTCGCCATCAATACCCATAAACATAGGCAATCCTGCTCCTGAACCAATGAAAACTGCATCGTTTTCGTCAAGAAGTTCTTCTATGAAGATTGTTTTGCCAACAACAACATTAGTTTCAATTTTGACACCTAATTGTGTCAGTTTGTCTATTTCTTTTTCCACAAGAACTTTGGGGAGTCTAAACTCTGGGATTCCATAGACCAAAACACCACCAAGGGAATGGAGTGCTTCATAAATTGTCACATCAACCCCTGCCTTTGCGAGGTCAATTGCGCAAGTCAAACATGCAGGTCCACTGCCAACAACCGCAACTTTTGATTGGTTAGATTGCTGTTTTTCAACTTTTACACCATTTTCAAGGGCGTAATCAGCAACAAATCTTTCAAGTGCCCCAATGGCAACTGAGCCACCAAGTTTTTCTCGTCTTACACAATGCTTTTCGCATTGATTTTCCTGTGGACAAACTCTGCCACAAATTGCTGGAAGGTTGTTGTCAATGGACACAATCTTATATGCTCCGTCAAAATCCCCATCTTTTATTTTGCTGATAAACCTAGGGATTTGCACACCGACAGGACATCCTGACATACATGGCGCATTTTTGCAGTTTAAGCAACGTGATGATTCCTCTATCGCCATAGTGGAAGAAAAGCCAAGTGCAACTTCTTTGAAGTTGCAAATTCTTTCATTTGGTGATTGGTTTGGCATTTTTATTCTTTCCATATTAGCCTCTTATGTTGCATCTATGCTTTTCTTCAATTTCCTTGTAAGTTGATGAGCGAAGTATTGCCTCATCAAAATCAACCTTTGCTCCATCAAATTCAGGTCCATCTATACAGGCATATTTAACTTTGCCGTCAACTGTAAGACGACAACATCCACACATACCCGTGCCGTCAACCATAATGGAATTCATGCTTACAATTGACTTTGATTGGTATTTTTCTGCCATTTTGCTGACAAATTTCATCATACCAAGTGGTCCAACTGAGAAAATGACGTCAAATTTCTTGCCACTGTCAAATAATTGGGCGATTTTATCTGTTACAAACCCTTTATCTCCCAAACTTCCGTCATCGGTTACAATGTGTGTTTGAGCCAGTGACCTGAATTCGTCAAGATAAAAGAACAAGTCCTTGTTTCTTGCGCCTAAAATAATTTCAAATTTCTTGCCGGCTTTTGCCAATTGTTTTGCTTGTGGGTAGATGACTGCAGAGCCAATTCCACCACCGACAAGAAGAATGTTTTCAAATTCGTCAAGATTGGTTGGATTGCCAAGTGGACCAACAAAATCTTGAAGGCAATCTCCTGCTTTCATTGATGCAAGTTTCATGGTTGTTGCACCAACTTCTTGCACCATAATTGAAACTGTGCCGTCTTCTCTTGAATAGTCACAAATTGTAAAAGGCACTCTCTCTCCAATCGCATCAACTCGCAAAATTATAAACTGTCCTGCAAGACAATGCTTGGCAACAAGAGGTGCAAAAATCACGTATTCATTGACACGCTCGCACAAATTTCGTTTGGATATAATTTCATATCTTTTTGCCATAATCTACTCTATTTTTGAAAGAATTTTAGAAAAGTATTCTCAATTTTTAGTGTTTTTATAGTACTTGCAGTGGTTTTTCAACGGACAATCAACACAATTGGGCTTTTGAGCCTTGCACATATATCTTCCGTGGAAAATGAGATAATGATGCAATTTTGACCACAAATCTTCATCAAATCCTGCCATAAGTTGCTCCTCAACCTTTTCAGGAGTTGCTCCATCTGCAATGCCAATTCTGTTGGAAACCCTAAACACGTGAGTGTCAACTGCAATGGCATTTTTTCCAAATGCGACAGCACTGACAACGTTGGCAGTTTTGCGCCCTACTCCACTGAGTTTCATAAGTTCCTCTCTTGTGTCAGGAAGCACACCACCCATATCCAAAACAGACTGTGACATTTCTTTCAGTGCCTTTGCTTTGTTGTGGTAAAATCCACAGGACTTTATATGCTCTTCCAATTCCTCAATTGGCATTGCCACAAATTGCTCTGGCGTTGATGCGATTTTGAAAAGTTTGTCTGTGACAACATTGACACGTTTGTCTGTGCATTGTGCAGACAAAATCACTGCCACCAAAAGTTCAAATGGCGTTGAGAAACTCAATTCACACTGAGCATTTTCGTGCAATGAGGATAGTATATTGTAAATTTCTCTATTTTTGTTTGTCATACACAAATCATATCACTTTGATTTGTTTTTTTCAAGTGCAATAAGGAACTCCACGCCTAAGTTCCTTAAAATTTTGTACATTTCCCATCATTGCCCACATAAAATCTGCCTACAACAGAGTTGTAGTGCCCTCTTTCAAGGACTTGCATTGCAATGGGAAGGTTGCGGACTAGACACTTGACAGACAAACCACATCCGGAAGATGCCGATGATGGTGTGTTTATCAGGCTTGCCGATATTCTGTACATGGCAAGTTGCTCATAGTAGCGTGCCGCTTCTGATCGGGAACGGAAAACAACAATAAACTCTCTCATAACTCACCCCTAATATATGTATCCGTCCCCTGTTTTACTATATTGTTTGGCACAAAATTATGTGCAAAAAGTGCGTGTTTTGACCTTTGTTGCAAGGATAAACAAGTAAAATCATATAGTACATTATGATATACCTTGACAATGCAGCAACATCCCATTTCAAGCCAAAGTGTGTCATAGATGCGCTTTTGAACGACGTCAAAAACTCGGCAAACTGTGGCCGTAGTGGGCACAAAGCATCAATTGGTGCAACAATTGCAGTTGAAAATGCCAGGAACTACTTCAAAGAAGTATTCAAAATGGATCATGCCATTTTTACAAAAAATTGCACAGAAGCACTTAATCTTGCAATTTTTGGATACGTACAAAGTGGTATGATGGTTGTTACCACTGAAAATGAGCATAATAGCGTCCTTCGTCCATTGTTTGAACTGAAACAACGAGGTATCATAAACTTGATTATTGTACCCGCAAATGATGGACATGTGGCATTTGAGCAACTTATCAACGCGGGACAAAAGGCAGATTTGATTGTTGTCAGCAGTATTTCTAACGTTTTAGGGTCGCAAACTGACGTAATTGGGCTAAAATATGCCCTAAGTGATTATCCTGTGAAAATACTCGTTGATGGTGCTCAAGGCGTGCCATACGTTGATTTGGACAAGAATTCGGCAGATATGATTGCTTTGCCTGCTCACAAGGGGCTTCATGGAATCCAAGGTGTGGGGATTTTGTTGTTTCAAGATGATATACACTTAAAACCATTAATTTATGGTGGCACAGGCACAGAATCTTTCAGTTTTTTGCAACCACAGACAATCCCTGAAGGGTTTGAATCTGGCACATTATTTTCGGGTGGAATTCGTGCTTTTGAAGCAGGGGCAAGATGGACATATGAAAACATCAATGAAATTCGTTGTCATCATAAGAGATTGGCAGAAGAATGCGCATATGGACTGAAAAACCTTGGTGCTACTGTATATAACAAAGAATTTGTATCGGGAATTGTAACATTCAATATCAAAGATATTGACTCACAAATGGTTGCCGATTTTCTTGATCAAAGGAACATTGCAGTTAGAGGTGGTGTGCACTGTGCGCCATTGATTCATAAAAGACTAGGCACAGACTTGCAAGGCGCAGTGCGAGTAAGTTTTGGAGTGGACAACAACGAAAAAGACCTTTTATCTTTGCTTAATGCAGTCAACAAATTTATGGCTTCAATCGACAAAAAATAAACATTGTGCATTTGGCACAATGTTTATTTTCGTCATTCTATTTGGGTTAATTACAAATCCAAAATTCTCAATCCTTCTTTTTGTCTTGTCAAAGACAATATCATCTTTTTTGCTTGATATGGATTTAAGTTTTGATATTTCTCGTGAAGCAAACAACAAACTCCTGCAACATATGGCGCAGAAACTGATGTGCCACTCATATATGAATATGTGCCAAAAGCATCAATGCCTTTTATTTTGACGCCTTTTGCATATACATCAGGTCTAAAAATGCCGTGATATGTGCCATAGGACGAAAATTTTGCCGGCATATCCAAATCGTCAACTGCACCAACTGCAATGACCTCATTGCTTATTGCAGGAGATTTTAGATTGCCTTCGCCATTGTTGCCCACTGCGCAAACCACAGTCAGTCCTTTTCGCACAAGTGCTTCTGCACCTAGTTTCAATGGGTCTGCTGTTTCGGTTGGTTCTGCCCCAAAACTCATACAAACAACTTTGACGCCAAATTGCCTATGATTGTCGTACAACCACTGCATAGCATCAAGAATGTGGAATGTGCTACTATCACCACCTGCTGAAATCGCCTTGATAGATACCACATTTGCTTCGGGCGCTACCCCCAAAACCTCTTTGCCGGAGCAAATTCCGTTGCCTATGGCAACACCGGTGACAAATGAGCCGTGACCATTGTCGTCATAAGGATTGGCTTGCCCATCTAAAACATCGTAAAAATGACGTATTCTATTTTTTGGCACACAAAAGTCAGTGTGCAAGTTTAGACCTGTGTCAATCACTGCCAAACAGGTGCCTGCGCCCGTCAATCCGTAAATGTTTATATTTTGCATTTTGTCAAAATATATCGCATTAGATTGTCGATTTTCCAATGCAGACACGTGCATCTCTGCCGTGACAAACTCAATATTGTGCCTTCTTGAAAGGTTGACGACATCATCGTGGTTGCATTCGACACCAACAGAGTTGATGAATGGATAATATTTGACAACATTCAAATTGCGCTCAATCACGTTCATTTCGATCATTGAGCGAACTTTAACAATTGCATTTGCCTTTTCTTGTACAGACAGTACACCTACTAGATGTTGATCTATCTTCATTGCTTCAACATATCAATCAAATTGCGAAGTTTTGCAAGTTGATCACCATTCATAAACATACTTGCAGTTTGATATACTCTTTCAAGTTCTTGGATGTTGAAACTGCCTCCTTGCTTCATACTGGTGGCAGTCTTTGTAAGTTCCTTTATTCTATCTTCTTCACTCATACCATTAAGTCTTGAAATATGCTCCATAACATTGAAATTTGTGTTTTGAGTTTGAGCGTATTGATTGTTTATGGCTTGTGAACCTGATTGGTTTACATTAGATTTTGACGGATTAGATTGCTTGTTTTGATTATTTTCATTGCTTTGATAGTTGTTTCTTTCCCAAAAATTCATACTTTCTCCTTCACATTCATTGTATGCCCGCATATATTAAGTGTGCAGGTAGATTATGAATTTTGATGATAGAATTTTCGGACTTATGAATATGTTGTCAATGGGTGGCATGACCGCTGGGAACAATGCAGAACAGTCAAAGGGACAAAATCAAGGAATGAATTTTGACGGCATAATGAAGA
>JAZRGC010000164.1:0-10643 GCA_045643985.1 Clostridia bacterium | reverse complement strand
TGCAAAAACAACATAATTTTTTTGTGTTTTTTTGCATTGTAAACCTATGGTTGACAGATTGCAAGGTGACGGTTGGTTGATTGTAAGGTGAGTTTTGTGTATAATATAATTGAAAACTGAAACACTACTCTATCTTTTTTCAGTTTTACAATTGTTTTGTTGTTTTAAGGATTATTTAAGAAACTATGTTGTATAACCTTATCAACAACCAACACACAAACATCCCATAGGAGAAATTATGAAAAGAAAAATCGCACTTATTTTGATGTCTATATTCTGTTTGGCAATGATGGCAAGTTGTCTTTGTGCTTGCAATATTGTGTTTGCCCAAAACTACACCACAACAAACCACGTTGTTGACGTTTATGAAAACATAGACATTGACGTTGACGTTGCAGAAGTCATCATCAAAAAGGCAAACGGCGAAAAGTATGGCGTATCCTGCTTTGAGTCAGACAAAATCTATCACACTGTCAAAGTGGAAAACGGCACATTGAAGATTTATTCAGCCAACCCCAGTGTGAACATCATCAACATTGGTTGGGTCAAATCCCCCAGTGTCACAGTGTACGTGCCCGAACAATTCAACGGCAACTTGTCAATCAGCACTGGCACAGGCGCAGTTGTCATCGAAAAGGGATTGACATTTGGCAATATCGGCATTGATGCCGACACAGGCGCAATCAAGTGCTCTGCAAATGCCCAAGGTGTTGTGGATATCGATGCCGATACAGGCGCAATCCACCTTGAAAATATGAATCAAGTTGTCGCAATCAACATCGACTGCTCCACAAGCGCAATCAAACTTGACAACATCAACTGCTCCAACTTGATCGTAAACACCGACACAGGCTTGGTGGAACTGAATGACGTCATCGCCAAAATGCTCAACATCGACACCGATACAGGCAGTGTCAAACTCAACAGAAGCAACGGAAGTGATAGCATCGTCATCAGCACCGACACAGGAAGCGTCACCGGCACAATCCTTACAAGTGGCAGATACTTTGAAGTGGAAACCGACACAGGTGTTGTCAGCGTCCCTGAATCAACCTACGGTGGCGCACTTGTGAAAATCACAACCAACACAGGCTCAATCAACATCAAGTATTGCTAAAATAAGCATAACAAAACAAAAAGCACCCACTCGGGTGCTTTTTTTGTATGAATTCTCCCTTCGCTCCATGATTTGACACTGCCGTGTCATGATTTGCCGTCGGCATGAATTGACACAAAGTGTCATTGTGGTTGAAAATTTGCGCTCACTCATTCGTTGGGTTCTTATACAAGCACTCACTTGTTCAAGGACGGAACGCGAGCCGCAGCGGCGGCGAGAAATCGAATACTGAGCACCAGACAAAAGTACGCAAGTCGCTGGTGGTCCACTCAAAATTCACCAAGCGACAAGTGGCATAATGAGTGGTATAGCCCTAATGTGCGAATGTTGAGTGTGTCCCCTTTGCGCAAGCAAATGAGGGGAAACACGTGAGGAAGGGGTGGTTATTCACTTAAAATGTTCGCACTCAGTTATGTTTACAAAAAAAAGCAGACCGATGTGGTCTGCTTTTTGATAGGCGCTAAATAGCGCAGTTTTTTAGTTTTTGAAGATAACAACAGGTATCGGCGGATCCCCCTTCCAATTGTGGAAAAAGGTTGCAAGCACTTGATACTTGTCACTGTCAAGAGTTTTGAGCCAAGGAAGGAGTGCATCCTTTTCTTCATAACCACTGTCGCCACCATAATAAATGCTGACACACATGACACCACCACTTTTGAGAAGATCAAGCCCTTTGAGTATGGCAGTCTTGGTGCTTTCATAGTGAGTGTAAATGCTGTGGTCGCCACAGGGCAAATAACCAAGATTGAACACAACCACATCAACTGCTTCATTGACATATTTGTCTATATTGGCATGGGAGTCAAGGATGAGTGTTGCTTGTTTGCCCTGACTGTCAAGGAGTGCCTTGGTTGAATCAATGGCACTTTGTTGGATGTCAAAAGCATACACTTTGCCGTCCTTGCCAACTACGTCACAAAGGAAAGCCGTGTCATATCCCCTGCCTGCCGTTGCATCAATTGCAACACCACCTTCAGGAGTGTATTTCTTGACTATTTCGTGTACAATATAAAGAGCATTCATAGGATTATTCTTCAATTATATCTTCCTTGCTGTCGTCAGCAAGATTTTCTTTGGTTTCTTGCAAAGTCTTTTCAAGGGCTTCTTCAATTTCAACTCTGGCAATGTCGTCCTCAGTGATTTCTTCTGTGCCGATTTTTTGGATGCCCAAAAGGAGTGCAGACATTTTTCTTTCAGTGAAAACTTTGATTGTGATGATTGCACCAAGCAAGGCAATCCCAAGCCCCAAAAGCAAACCACCTGTGAGTTTGTCGCCATGGACAAGGCAGTCTATGCCAAGCCCCATCATGCCAACAACCACTGCCAAAAGCAATGCTGATATGATGCGAAACACCAAGCGATTTTTCCTTGCTTCTTTCAGTGCTTGTTCCTTCTTTTCATTGATGATTTTTTCAATTTGATTTGTGTTCATGTTCTGCCTATTCTATATCACTCTATTTGTCTTTTTTGACCAAATCAAGTGTTTATAATCAATTTTTGTATTTTTCAAGTATGTTTTTTGTGATTTATGGCAACAATACAACTATGCGTGAAGTTGCTCAATCAATCTCAAATACTGTCGAACGAATCAAGTGCCTGAAAGGCATCCCACTCATTGTAAAAGTCATTGGCGCAAGGGGAAAATCCACCTTGTTTTATGGCGAAGTGGCTGAGATATTTCCTGCCGTGTTTACTGTCGCCACCAAGGACGGAGAAACAAAAACATTCTCTTACAGTGATGTCCATTCGGGCAATATTCTCTTTTTGCGCCCCTGACTGTTGCCAAGTTTTTGACAACTTTTGTGGGCTTATCAGCATTGAATTTTCAAAAAAATCCGTCATAAAATAGACGGACTTTTTGTGTTGCTTTTATTCTGCCTTTGCAGATTTATTTTTTGATTTAACCACTGCCATCACAACACCCGCAATGACAAGTGCGCCAACCACTGCTGTGAAACTTATCCACACTGCAGGGCGCAAAAATCCACTTTTTACTTCAAGGGTGTATGCCTTTTCGACAATGCGATTATCTCCATATTGTGCAGTGATTTCATAGTCGCCCATTGAGCCTGCTTTGTGGGTGTAGGTTGCGCCTGTGTGCACATGCTCGCCATTGACGTACCATTTGATTTCCACTGTGGGATCAAGCATTTCACTGCCTGCAAGATAGAAACTGACAGTGTCCAGTTCGTAGCAGAAACCATCGTCAATTGTGCCACCTTCCACTGATGGAACAGGCATAACTTTAAGCAATCCTGCAACTGATGAATACTCTGCATAGACAACCGTCAAAGTTGTTGACACTTCAAGGGTGTTGTCCCCAACTTTATAGGATGCAGTGATGCGATATTTACCTTTGAGATTGGGCTCATAATTGAGCACTGCCCCTGTTGACAAATTGATGGTTTGACCATCATATTCTTCAACTTCTCCTGTTTCCTTGCCTTCTCCGTCAACCTTTGGTCTTGAAAGGATTTCTGTTTGTGTCCAGACCACTTTTTCTGCAAGTTTAGGATTGGTGTAGGCATAGGGCAACAATTGTGCAGTAAACTGCAAGTCATTGTATTGTCCACGTGTAATGATGCAACCATCTTCCAATCCTTTGTTGTTGGTGATTTGGATGCCTGTTGGATCGAGATAGGTTTCTGTGATTGAGTTGTGGACACTTGCAAATCCGTCAAATTTTGAAAGAGTGTATTCGCCGTGTGAGATTGACGTTGTCTTTGATGATGTAAGGATGTGTCTTGCAACCATAACCCCATTGATGCCACTTTCAAGAGTTTGTTCACGGAGTTTTACAACTGCACTGATAACAGACACAAATGCAGATGCCATACTTGTGCCTTTTTCAAATTTATAACCATTGTTGTCGCCTGTTGCAACATAGATGTCTTGACCGGGAGCAACAACGTCATATGCGCCAAAGTTGCTTGCTGTAGTCTTTTTGCCGTCCTTTCCGTATGCCATAACAGACACAACTCCGTCAAGGATTGCAGGATAGCAAGGTTTTGCAGTGCTTGATGCATTCTCATTGCCTGCTGCTGCAACAATGACACAATCTGTGGACAAATCTATGAACAACTGTTGTTGCTTTTTGTAGTCGGCTTCGGTTTCGGCATAGCCTGCTATTGAAAGGTTGACAACATCCATACCCAACTTGTCTTGGGTGTTTTTGACAAATTCCAAGCCTTTGACAACTGCCGATGTAGGAAACATATTGGTGGTGTCACGTGATGCTTTGATAGGATACAATTTGATGTAATCTTGAAGCCCCAAATCATAAATGAGCATAGCCATAATGCTTGCCACTGCTGTGCCGTGGGTTGAACTTGATCCATCGGCAAAATTGACAAGTTGCTCTATGGGTGCATTTGTATTGTTGCTTGCGATAAATGCATTGTAGCCTTGTGCCTTGTCATCAACCTTGAAGATTGTATTGGTCTTTTGAAAAACTTCGTGGTCTGCATTGACGCCTGTGTCTATGACACCGATGATGACAGGATTGCTTTTGTCGGCTTTGGAAATCCAACTGGCAATTGACTCCTTCATCCCTGCCACGTTGAGATGACCGGGCTTGTAATACCAAAAGGTTTCAAGGTCGGCACTGTCCTCGTCGCCATACTGCATTGCATATGCAACAGGGGTTGGCAAAACTGCCATACAAGCAATGGCAAGGACAAAGACCAATATAATTGATGTGAGAATTTTTTTGTTCATATACGCTGTGTCAATCCAGAAAACTCTGTTGACCTATTATTGTTTTAGCCGACAACTCTGTCAAGATAATCAATTGAGAATTGGAGTCTTCTCATGCTTTCTTCCTTGCCAAGAACAACTGCCATTTCAACTGCGCCACCGGGTGTTGAGGGTTGTCCTGTCAATGCGACACGGACACTGAACATAACTTGTCCACCTTTGAGTCCATTTGCTTCGGCAGATGCTTTCATAGTTTCTTTGATGGCTTCTTCATTCCAATCGTCAAGTGATGAAAGTGCATCAAATGCCACTTTAAGTGCTTGTTTTGCAACATTAAAGTCCACTTTCATCTTTTGATGCACGTACATGTTGACATCATATTCATCAAAGTCAACAAGGAAATCAATCTTTTCAGGGATGTCTGAAAGCACGTCAACACGTGTTTGCATAAGACGGCTGATTTCATAATCGTTGAACTTGCCACCCGCCTTGCTCTTTTGGATGTAAGGGAGTGAAACCTTGAAGAATTCATCAGGTGTCATTGCCTTCAAATATTCGCCATTGAGCCAGCGCATCTTTGCTTCGTCAAAGATTGCAGGGCTCTTTGAAATGCCATCAACATCAAATTGTTCAATCATATCTGCGATGGTCATTTTTTCTTGGTTTGACTTGGGACACCAACCAAGGAGTGCAATATAGTTGACGATTGCTTCGGGGAGATATCCCTTTGCCACAAAGTCTTCAAAGTTGGCATCGCCATATCTCTTTGAAAGTTTGCGTTGTGCATCTTTCATGATGGGTGACAAGTGAATGTATGTGGGTCTTTCCCAACCAAATGCATCATACATAAGATTGTATTTTGGTGTTGATGAAAGATACTCCACACCTCTCATAACGTGTGTGATGCCCATAAGATGGTCGTCAACAACGTTGGCAAAGTTGTAGGTGGGAAGTCCGTCACTCTTGAGAAGGACACCATCTTCAATGTCTGCACTGGCAACTGCGATTTCGCCAAAAACCAAATCATTGTATGATGAAACAACACCTTCTGGCACTTTTTGTCTTATGACATAAGGCTCGCCTGCTGCAACTCTTGCCTTTGCTTCTTCAAGGGGGATATTTCTGCAATGTTTATCGTAGGTGTGGAGTCCGTTTTCGTCCACGATTGATTGCAATCTTTCCTTGTCGCAGAAGCAATAGTATGCTCCACCCAATTCAACAAGTTTTTCGGCATACTCTTTGTAGATTGATCTTCTTTCAGATTGAACATATGGGCCAAAGCCTGCATCTTTGTCAGGACCTTCGTCATAACTCATACCTGCGATGTCCAATGTGCGATAAATTGCATCAACTGCACCTTCAACCTGTCTTTCTTGGTCGGTGTCTTCAATACGAAGGATAAATGTGCCTTTGTGCTTGCGTGCAAAAAGGTAAGCATAAAGACCTGTGCGCAGGTTGCCGACGTGCATAAACCCCGTAGGTGATGGGGCAAATCTTGTTCTAACTGTCATATTTTGTCCTTTATTTCCTTTTGAATCACAGATAACCGTTTTCTTCAAAGGAATAATATTTATTGTCGCTGAAAATAAAGTGATCTTGAAGTTTCACGTTGATGTTGGCAAGTGTCCGTGCAATTTCAAGAGTCAAAGATACATCATCCTTTGATGGCTCGACGTTGCCACTTGGGTGATTGTGTGCAATGAGAATACTGCTTGCATTGGTGCGAATTGCAAAATCCACAACATCTCTTATGGGCAAGGCAACAAAATTCCCTGTGCCCCTGTGAGTGCGCTCAATGCGAATAAGATTGTCCTTGTTGTCAAGAGATGCGATGACAACATATTCAAGACCTTCTCCAAAGACTTGATTTCTCATAAACATCCTTGCTCTGCCTCTGCCCGAAAGGTTTTGCCTATCCTTGCCTGACTCATCTGAATATAAACTTAGGATTTTGGGCAGTGTGTTGAGAAAGATTGCTGCATTTTGTGTCATACCCTTGACCTGTTGAAGTCGGTCAATATCCGTTGTCAACACTTTGTTGAAAGAGCCAAAGGTGCTGATAAGTTCATGAGCAATGGCATTGGTGTCCTTACGTGGTATGAAGCCATACAATATATACTCCAAAACTTCGTGGGGTTGGAGTCCGTCTATGCCGTGCTTGAGAATCTTCTCTCTTATTCTATCTCTGTGTCCGTCGTGGGTTGCCATTATTTCAAAAGATTGGGGTATTCATTGAACACTTCAATGTCATTTTTGATGAGGCGCACAAGAAGTTTGATTGACTCCTCTCTGTCGCCATAGCCATATTCCTTGTCGATGATTTTCCACAGTGCATAGCAGTTGAGAAAATCATACCAAAAGAAAGACTCATCTTGAAGTTGGAATATTTCAAGATAGTGGAATGATTCATACTTGCCACTGTTCTTCAAGATGTTGATAAGTTCGTTGACTTCTTCATTGTTGTCATATCTTTCGTGGATGAATTTGAGCATATACTTTTTGACATCCTTTGAGAAAGTGACAACACCCTGTTGAGCATTGGCAATGTCCTTCATAATAAGGACCATATCTGGGTCTTTTGCATATTTTTTTAAGACCTTTTGACATCTAAATGAAAATGCAGTTGTCATAATACATCTATTATAAAACAAAAACTTATTTATTGCAATAAAAAAGTGCGCATACATGCGCACGGAAGAAAAACAAAAGAAAAAGAATTCAGTTCCGAGATGTGTTACCACAATGTATTGCCTTTTGGGCTGAACTGAATTCTTGAGTATAGTATAATGCCTTTTGTTTTCTTTGTCAACCAAATAGATGGTTTTTGTTGTCAAATTGAATGGATAAACTGCTTTTAGAGTGAAAACACAACATTTCCACCAACTGTGATTTGCACACTTTGTCTGTCGGTTTTAAGACGGATTTCGCCATAGGGAGAACACCTTACAATTTGGATTTCGGTGTCGCTGACACTTTCAAAAGACATCTCGCCAATGAGCAAATCTTCATAGTTTGTGCGAAGTTTTCCTAGGCTGCGATAGTGCTCAACAAGGTCATTGTCTTCCTTGCCCCAAGGATATGTGCCACGGTTGAGAGGGTCTTCATAGCCGTAAGCGCCTGCTTCATCGCCATAGTATAAGCAAGGCACACCGGGCAAGAAATATTGCAGTGTTGATGCAATTTTCAAGCGTTGTTTTGCTCTGTCATAAAGCCCACCATCCATTGTGAAATTGGCTCTTTCTTCCTTGCTAAATGGCGCTCCAATGCCTGCAAGGACTGTCAATATTCTTGCAGTGTCGTGTGAGCCAATAAGGTTCATATTTGAGTCCAAGTTTGCCTTTGGATAGTTTTCAAGGATATGGGTGACAGATGCAACAAAATCTCTTGTGTTGCCACCAAGCATAAATGATATTATTGCTTCCTTGAAGGGATAATTCATGACACCATCAAGTTGCTCGCCCATAAAATAGGGTCGCCACTGACTGTATGCAACCTTTGTTGAAGCGTCTTCCCACACTTCCCCAATGATTGAGCAATCGGGATTGACTTCCTTTATCTTTTTGCAAAGGTCGGTTGTGAAATCAATGGGCAATTCGTCAACAACGTCAAGTCGCCAGCCTGCAACACCCATTTTTGTCCACTTTTCAATGACTCCATTCTCTCCAAGAATAAGATCTCTAAATCCTTTTGCAGATTTGTTAACAGTGGGCACAACTGTTGAGCCCCACCAACAGCCATATCTATCGGGAAATTGGTCAAAGTAATACCAATCGTAATAAGGTGACTCCTTGCTTTGATATGCGCCGACTGTGTTGTACGTGCCACGTTTGTTAAAGTACAAACTGTCAGAGCCCGTATGGTTGAATACACCGTCAAGGATGATATGTATTCCCTTTTCCTTTGCCTTTTCTATGAGTTCCTTAAACTGCTCATCATCGCCAAAGAGATTGTCTATTTTGAGATAATCCCCTGTGTCGTATCTATGGTTTGATGATGACTCGAAAACAGGGTTGAAATAGATGGCACTGACACCAAGTGATTTGAGATAGTCAAGTTTTTCTATGACACCCTTGATGTTGCCACCATAAAAGTCATCGGCTTGATAATCAAACCCTTCTCTTGCATAGTCAGGTCTGTCGTGCCAATTGTCATGAAGACGTCCACGTTTTGCAAAAGGTCTGTCTTCCCCTTTGCAAAATCTGTCAGGAAAGATTTGATAAATTACACCACGTTTTGACCAAACAGGTGTTTTACACTCCACTTTTGACACTGTCAACTGCCATTCAGGCAACCAATCCCCTTGTATTGCCGTACCATCATAGTCCCTTCCAAAAAAGGCTATGCCACCGTTTTCATATTCCCCTTCAAAGCGATAATGCCATATTCCATAGGTGTCCAACACAAATGAGCCAACAAAGAAATCTGTGCCATTGTGGCTGTGCGACAAGGGCAACTCTATGCGAATATTTTGGTCATCTTTGCGCAGAATGACAAAAACTCTCTTGATGCCAAGATGAGTTTCAAGGGGGAAAGTTATGGTGGTGGTTGTGCCAACGGCAGTGCCACCATATGGGATTTTGTGAAGAAGTGGATTGTACATTTTGTTTGCGAATTGTCTTTTTTTACAAGACGAAGCAAGCCGAAATCGGCTTGCTCCTATCTATGTTTTGTAAGGTTATTTTTTGATGGGTGTAAGTCCCCAAATTCTGTTGGCGTATTCTCTTACTGCTCTATCCCCTGCAAAGAAGCCTGCCTTTGCAATGTTGACAAGTGACATTCTGTTCCACTTGTCTTTGTCGCAATAAGTGTCGCTGATACGTTGTTGTGCATTCTTGTATGATTCGAAGTCTGCAAGGCACATAAATCCGTCTGCAGTGCCTCCTCTGCCAACTGTCAAATTGTCTGCGATTTCGTTGAAAGTGACTCCACCAAGTCCCATACGGAGTGAATCGATGAGACGCTTGATTGAAGGGTTGGTTTGATAGTAATATGTGGGGTTGTAGCCCTTGCGCCACATTTCTTCAACTTCGTGTGCAAGAAGACCAAACAGGAACATATTTTCATCCCCAACGTTTTCGTGGATTTCAACGTTTGCGCCGTCCATTGTGCCAATTGTCAATGCGCCGTTGATCATAAACTTCATGTTGCCTGTGCCACTTGCTTCCTTGCCTGCGATTGAGATTTGCTCACTGATTTCTGCAGCAGGCATAACGATTTCTGCAAGGGTGACACGATAGTTTTCAAGGAACACAACTTTGATCTTGTCTTTGACATCGGGATCATTGTTGATGACGTTTCCAAGTTGGCAAATGAAACGGATGATTTGTTTTGCCATATAGTATGCACTTGCTGCCTTTGCGCCAAAGATGAATGTGCGAGGTTGCACGTCAAGGTTGGGATTTTCCTTTATGCGGAAATACAAGTCAAGGATGTGAAGTGCATTGAGAAGTTGACGCTTGTATTCGTGCAAACGTTTGACTTGTACGTCAAAGATTGAATCGGTGTTCACTTGCACGCCATTGTGTTCAAGGATATACTTGGCAAGACGCTCTTTGTTTTCCTTTTTGATGACTTGAAGTCTGTCAAGGACTTGCTTGTCACCCATATACTTCAAAAGACCTTGGAGTTCGGTTGCGTCATTCTTCCAACCTTCGCCAATGAGTTCATCAATCATTGATGACAAACCGGGGTTGGCTTGGCACACCCATCTTCTGTGTGTAATGCCGTTGGTGACGTTTGTAAACTTTTCGGGATGCATCTTGAAGTAATCGTGGAATACGTCATTCTTCAAAATGTCACTATGCAATGCACTGACGCCATTGATTGTGTG
>JAZRGC010000163.1:0-4326 GCA_045643985.1 Clostridia bacterium | reverse complement strand
TGCTATGCATCAAAATATCGTGTTTGCAGCAGAGTGCGATGAAGGACAGAGCGCCGACATTTTCCAGTCTATGTTATTTAGCGCTAAATGCTCATTTTTGTTGTACTGTAAAAATTTGCTGAGATGAAAACTAATTCTTGCAATATTTACTATATTAGATTATAATATATGTATTATGGCAAACACATCTTTATATCGTAGGTATCGTCCTGAGACTTTTGATGACGTCATTGGTCAGGACCATATCATCAAAACACTGAAAAATCAAATTGCAACTGGCACAATTGGTCATGCTTATCTTTTCACTGGCACTAGGGGCACAGGAAAGACGACCATTGCCAGAATTTTTGCACGTGCTGTAAACTGCGCAACACCTGTCAATGCTTCTCCTTGTGGAAAGTGTGATGTTTGTCGTGGTCTTTCAATGAGTGACAATTTTGACATCATTGAAATTGACGCTGCATCCAACAATGGTGTTGAACAAATCAGGGAACTGACGGACAAGGTGGGATTTCCTCCCACAATCGGCAAGTACAAAGTGTACATCATTGACGAAGTTCATATGCTCACAAAGAGTGGCTACAATGCTTTCTTGAAGACATTGGAAGAACCACCCAAGCATGCAATCTTCATCCTTGCAACCACCGAAGTTCATCAAATCCCTGCAACCATTTTGTCAAGATGTTTGAGATTTGACTTCCGTCTTGTGCCTGCATCAAAGATTGCAGAAAGATTGAAGTTCATCTTCCGTGACAACGGCTACACTTTTGATGAAGAAGGTGTCAATCTCATTGCCAATGCAGGACAAGGCAGTGTCCGTGATGCATTGTCTGTTGCAGATATGTGCGTCAGTTATTCTGGTGGGGACATAAAGTATCAATCAGTCCTTGACGTGCTTGGTGCATCTGATCCTCAAAAGATTGCAGGTCTTGCAGAAGCAATTGCATCAGGAAATGTGGACAGCGCACTGAACGAAGTTGCCAAAATGTGCGAACTTGGAAAGAGCGTTCCAATCCTTGCCAGCGACCTTGCAACTTTCTTCAGGAACATTCTTTATATCAAAACTTGCAAAAATGCAAAGCAATTGTTGTCAATCCCCGACACAACCTATGCACTCCTTGCTCCTATGGCAGAAAAGTATAGTGTGTCAAAGTGTATGACCATTATGAAAGCAATGAATGGTCTTGAAGGAGAATTTAGATACAGCACACAACATCGCATACTTCTTGAAGGAGCGATTGTCAGTTGTGCAGCAGGGGCAGAAGCCAACGACAATGCAAAGATAAAGGAACTTGAAGCAAAGGTCTTGAATCTCGAAAAGAAGTTGAAGGCCTTGGTACAATCGGGTTTTAGGTCAACACCTGTTAAATTGGATGCCAAACAGGTGTGGCAGAAGATGGCATCCATGCTTTCGGAAAAGGGGCAACACATACTTGCCCTTGCAGTGCCCGAAGCAACAATCACATTTGATGACAAGGAAGTCTTTGTTGAAATCAACTCAAAGGCAACCTATGACATTCTCACAGAAAAGAACAATCGTGCAATACTCAGCCAAGTGTTTGCAACACAATGCGATCTGCCTCTTGTGATCAAATATGTGGCAAAGCAGGAAGAAGACTCAACATTGCCTTACATAAAGAGCATGTTTGGGGGCAAACTTGAAATAAAATAAAAGAGCGCATTGCGCAAAAGGAGATAATATGGGATTCGGTGGATTTGGTGGCGGAAATATGCAACAAATCATGAAACAAGCACAACAAATGCAAAGAAAACTTCAAGAAGCACAAGAAAGACTTGCTGAAGAAGAAGTCACTGGTACAGCCGGTGGTGGTATGGTTGAAGTCACACTCAAAGGAAACAAAACTCCCGTTGCAGTGACAATCAAACCCGAAGCAGTTGATCCTGATGACGTTGAAATGCTTGAAGATATGGTGCTTGCAGCACTTCAAGATGCAATGAACGAAGCAGAAGAACTTTCAAACGAACTTTTGGGACCTCTCGCAGGGGCAGGTGGAATGTTCTAAATGAAATATATCGAACCACTTTCAAGACTTATTGCTGCATTTTCAAAATTGCCATCAGTTGGCGAAAAGACTGCGGCAAGATATGCATATGCAGTGCTCAATTCAACAGATGAAGATGTTGAAGAACTTGCCACTGCCATTGCAACGTTGAAACAAAACGTGCATTTTTGCAGTCAATGTGGCAACTTTGCCGAAGGCGACATTTGTGAAATTTGTGCAACAAGACAACCCAAAACTATATGTGTTGTCAAAGAGCCAAAGGACATAACTGCACTTGAAAAAGTCAAAGATTTCAAAGGTGTTTACCACGTGCTTCACGGTGTCATATCACCTATGGAAAAGATTGGTCCAAACGATATTCGCATCAAGGAACTCATCCAAAGATTGACGCCAGAAGTTGAGGAAGTCATCCTTGCAACCAACCCTGACGTAGAAGGCGAAGCAACAGCAATGTACATTGCACGTCTTGTGAAACCCCTTGGAATTAAGGTGACGAGAATAGCCCGTGGATTGCCCGAAGGATCTGTCATTGAGTATGCAGATGAAAGCACTCTCTCACGTGCATTGTCATCAAGAATTGAATTGTAATAAAAATGTTAAAATAACAAAACAAGCAGTTTATCGTGCAAAAACATACCACAAAAACACTTGTTGTGTGAAAATTGCAAAATTAAAACGACACAAATATGTGTCGTTTTTTTTATTGATTTAATGTTGATTATTGTCTTGTGCGCTGTGTTTTTGTGATGATCAATAGACCACTGATTTGATGAATTTGTCAAAATGCTCTTGACCTTTTTCATCATTTTTGAACACGGCAGTGCAGTCCAATATTTTTTCACAAGTGGAGTTGATATAGTCGGTGATAATGTCGCCGGCTTTTTCATCTGTCAGTGATGTGCCATAGGTTGCGCACATTTGAGCAATCATATCAAGATGCTTGTTAAGTGGGTGAGATGTGTCGGTCAGTGCTTTGAAGTCAAGGGGAGTTTTGCCTGTGAGCAAATCTTTGATTTCGGTGCATTCCTTTTCGAGCCTGCCGGGGAGAATGAATAAACCCATTGCTTCAATAATTCCAATTGATTCCTGTTTGATATGGTGCATATCTTTTGTGGGATGGAATATGCCATGGGGGCGACTTTCATCGGTGCGATTGTTGCGCAAGATAAGGTTGACGGAGTAGTGACCATCTCTGTTGATGTGGACAAATGGTGTCACAGTGTTGTGTTGCGCCGTTGTTGATGAAATGATGTCAACTTCTTCATCGTTGTAGTTGTCCCATGCGCAACGGAATTTTTCTGCCAATTCCACAACTTTATTTTTGTATTTTCCTTCAATACGCACAACTGAGTTGTACCAATCCACAATGGACACGTTGCAATCGGGATAGCCCTTTGCAAGATAGTGTTTTCTTGCAGGACGAGTGAAAATGGGCAGTTCCTTTTTGCCACCTTGATAGTGGTCGTGAGCAAGGACAGAGCCACCAACAATAGGAAGGGGAGCATTTGAGCCAATGAAGTAGTGGGGGAACAAATCCACAAAATCTGCCATACGCTTGAATGATTCTTTTGTGAGATTCATAGGGCGATGCTCCTTGGATATGGCAATGATATGTTCTGCAAAATACTCATATGGTGAAAATTGAACAAACCAATCTTCTTCGTCAAGTTCGATGGGAATCACACGTATATGTTGCCTTGCAGGCTGACCTGCATTGCCATAAAAACCGACATTTTCAGGGCACAGGACACATTTTGGATAGCCCGTCTTGGCATTTTTTGCACGTTCCACTTCTTCCTTGGTTTTTTCAGGCTTTGCAAGATTGATTGTGATGACAATGTTGCCTCTGTCTGTGTTTTCGTGCTCCCACTTGATATTTTTGTCAAGGTCGGGACGGCGAAGATAGGTTGCGCTTTCTTCAAGTTGTTGAAGCCATTTGGACGCTTCCATTGTGCCTTGTCGTGTTGCAATACAGTCAAATCTTTCAATGACGGTGTTGGGGCGAGGCATAAGCAATCCCATAATCTTGCCTTCAAAGAGAAGTCTGTCTTCGGCAAGATACATTTTGCGCTTGACTGCAACGTCAAAAAGTTCGCCAAGGACTTGATAAATCTCAAAGTCGCCTAGGTCGTCAGTGTATGGTTCGGTCACTGAAAACATATCCAAAAGAGCATTTTCAACAAAAATGCTATCGTAGGACTCAAGTTCCAAATGGTTTTTTCCATAGGAAATAAGGCGTTTGATGTTGCGCCTTACAAGTTCTTCAGTTGATTTTCTGGGCATATAAAACCTCTCAAAATAC
>JAZRGC010000162.1:0-1677 GCA_045643985.1 Clostridia bacterium | reverse complement strand
TGAGTATATTGCAATTGAATACCTAGAAGATGGCATCAACAAATGCTTGACTTACAATACCATTACAGGGAAATACACAGATTCCGTTGTTGACTAAATGATTGACCTTGTTGCACTGAGAAAAATACAAGACCAAGTGGCACTGATAGGCAGAGATATAATCCTTGTGGGTGCTACAAAGACACAGAGCAAATCCACTATTGATGAGTTTATGAGAGTTGCTCCCGGTTTTGTTTTGGGCGAAAATAGAGTGCAGGAATTGCTTGAAAAATATGACAAAGCATATAGATGGCACTTTATTGGCAGATTACAACGAAACAAGGTGAAATATATCATTAACAAGGTTGAATTGATACACTCACTTGATAGAGTGGAACTTGCAGATGAAATTCAAAAGCAAGCAATGAAGAACAACAAAGTGCAAAATTGCCTTGTGGAAGTCAACATTGGTGGCGAAACCAGCAAAGGTGGAATAGCCCCTGAAAAAGTGGAAGACTTCATTCTCTCACTCAAAGATCATACACATATTAAAATTGAAGGGATAATGTCTGTCCTTCCAAACATAAATACAGCCGAACTTGAAACACTTTATGACAAACTTGACGCTGTTTTTGACAAAGTCAAAAAGATACAACAGTCAAATGTGGAAATAAAGTATTTATCAGCAGGTATGAGTGGTGATTACGAAATTGCACTCAACCACAAATCAAATGTTTTAAGGCTTGGCAAAGTTATTTTTGGAGAAAGAAAGTAGCACCAAGCAAAAAGGTGTTTATGGACAGGTTTCAAAGGCAAAATGAAGATTCCTTCAAAGAAGTGCCAAGACCAAAATTTCGCACAGAAAGCAACTCTGCGGGATTTCGTGTTGGTTGGCCATTCAAAGAGCAAAACAATGAGCAATATTTGTCGCAAGGGACTGTAATTTTCACACCAAAGTCATATGATGATGTTGGAAAATTGATCGATCATTTGAGATGTGGCGAGCAAGTTATTGTGGATTTTTCAGCCACAAATCAAAGCGTAATGGCAAGAATGCTTGACTTTATGAGTGGCGCAATATATGCTCTGGGTGGCTCGGTAAAAAAGATAACACGCGATATATTTTTGTTTGCGCCAAATTGCAGTGTAATTTCATATCCTAGCAGTTTGGCAAAATAATAAGGAATACACATATGAAAAAAATGGCGATCTTTGACAAAGTCAAAGACTATTTTAAAAGTTCGATAACAGAACTGAAAACAGACAAGACATATCAAAAAAGATTTATCATTGCAAGTTGCATAGAATTTGTGCTGCTTGCTTTTACAATTGTCCTTGATCTTTGTATGAAGGAATATCTTTATGATTTCTGGGTGGCAAACGGAAAGGTCAGTTATACAGTCGTCAAAGGTTTTCTTGACATAACATACACACAAAACACGGGTGCAGCATTTGGCTCATTCAGCGATGGCACTCTTGCTTTGACAATAGTCACAACAATTGTCATCGTAGGCATTATGGGATATTTGCTTATTGCAAAGCGCAATGAGATGTGGATGCGCATAGCGTTGGTATTTGTTGCAGGCGGTGGCATTGGCAATCTCGTGGATAGAATAGGACTTGGATATGTCCGTGATTTCTTTGAGTTTACATTCACCACAAAGTGGGGCATCTTCAATATTGCAGACTGTTTTGTGT
>JAZRGC010000161.1:0-3851 GCA_045643985.1 Clostridia bacterium | reverse complement strand
TTGTGACAGTTTAGAAAGAGTGGGCAATGCTATGAGGTCATTTCTTTCTTCCAAAGTTAAAATTGCAATTGATCACCACAAAACCCACAAAAAATTTGCCGATATTTCATTGGTTGACACAAATGTTTCTGCTTGCGCAGAAATTATCTATGAGTTTCTCAAGCATATTGGCTTGCTTACTAGAGCAATTGCAGAATTGCTTTTTGCAGGGATTGTCACCGACAGTGGTTGTTTTCAATTTCCATCAACAAATGCAAATTCACACACTATTGCAAGCGAATTGATGGCATTTGATATTGATGCAGGACAAATCATTTATGACGTATTCAAAAAAACGTCAAAAAATAAATTTATACTTGAAAACGTAGTTCTAAACAAGTGTAAATTCTATGAAAACGATCAAATTGCTATCATAACCTTCACCGAAGAAGACTTCAAGCAAACAAACACATCTCTCAATGACACTCTTGGCACAATTGTAAAAGTCATTGACATCGATTCCGTCAAAATTGCTTATGCAATATCCGATGCATCAACAAAATCATACAAAATTATGATTCGCACAAAAAATGATATTGATGCAAGCGACATTGCAAGCGAGTTCGGCGGTGGTGGACATGCAAGAGCGGCAGGATGCAGGCTTAATGGCTACTATGAAGATATCGTTGACAAATTGCTTAAAGTTGCAAAGGACAGACTATGAGTGTTTGCGCATTTGTAAATATCAATAAACCACAGAATATGACGTCAAGCGATGTTGTCGTTGTTGTCCGTGGAATTATGCGAAGATTGACTGGCGAAAGATACAAAGTTGGGCATATGGGCACACTTGATCCTATGGCAACGGGTGTTTTGCCCGTGGCAATAGGCAAAGCGACTCGCTTATTCGACTTACTTAGCCAAAAAAAGAAAACCTACATCGCTGAGTTTGTCTTTGGAAAAACAACAGATACCCTTGATGCATGGGGAGAATTTGTTGAATCCAACGACAAAATCATCAGCAAAGAAGACATTGAATCGGTTTTGCCATCTCTAATTGGAGAAATTGATCAAATTCCACCAACTTATTCAGCAAAATCAGTCGATGGGAAAAGAGCATATGAATATGCCAGAAAGGGCATTGAACTCAAACTACCTGCAAAAAGAATATCCATTTACGACATAAAGGTTTTGGATGGACAAAACAATTGTTATCGTTTTGAAATCACTTGTGGAGCGGGCACATATATCCGTGCAATAGCAAGGGATATCGCATCAAAACTGAACACATATGCATATATGAGTTCACTAGTGCGCATTCAAAGTGGCAATTTTTTCTTAGATAATGCCGTGGATATAAGAGAATTTGAAAAAGATCCCGAAAAATATCTTATACCAATGGATGTTGCGCTTTCCAACTTAGAGTTCTTCAAAATTCCTGAACAATATCAAAAAGAAGTACTGAATGGAATCAAACTTACATTTGAGGATCTGCCCAACCGACCTTTTGTTGCAACAATAGACGACGAAGTAGTTGGTATCGGTGAAAACATATCTGGAAAACTTTCAATCAAACTGAGGTTATAATATGAATATCATCAATGAAACAATTCGATATGACAAACCTATCGTTCTTGCACTTGGTTTTTTTGACTGTGTTCACATTGGGCATCTTGGGCTCATCAATGAAACAAAAAAAATGGCGTCAAATTTAGATTGTGAAACTGCAATATTCACTTTCTCAAATGATCCAAACCAAATTTTGAACAAAAAAAGTCAAGTCTACACATTCGAAGACAGAAAAATTGTCTTTGAAAACCTTGGCATTGACAATGTTGTAAGTGAAAATTTTGATGAATCTTTTGCAAACAAAGATCCTATTGAATTTTTGGATGACTTAATCTCAAAACACAATATCTTGGGTGTTGTAGCAGGAAGGGACTACACGTTTGGCAAAGGCGGAAAGGGAACAACACAATTGTTAAAAGAATATCTTTCTACAAAAAACATAAAAGTAAAAGTTGTACCATTCGAAAAAGTAAATTCACAAAAAATTTCAACTAGTCACATCAAAAAATTTATTGCCGATGGAAATGTACAAGTTGCCAATACGCTTCTCACTCAACCATATTTTATGATTGGGGAAGTTGTCCATGCACGACATCGTGGAACTATAATTGGCTATCCAACAGCAAATATAGTAGAAGATGAAAATCGCATAAAACTTGGCACAGGAATTTACATCACAAAGGTTTACATCGACAATAAATCTTATTTAGGGATCACAAATGTAGGTCCAAAGCCAACATTTGAAGAACATAGCAGATCAATTGAAACCTATATTCTTGACTTCAACAAAGACATATATGGCAAGACAATCACCGTTGAATTCTACAAAAAAATCCGCGATGTTGTCAAATTCAATTCAGTGCCATCACTGTGCAATCAAATGAAGCAAGACGAAAGAGATGCAAGAGCATTCTTCTCGATTTAAGAAAAGTGCATATCTAACCACACGAAATTATGAAATACACTAAAAATATCACACCATTGTTTGGACCATCTGGACATTCAGAAAAATTCTTGCAGGAATTTTCTGCAACAATAGATATGCCCAAATGGGTTGCTGACCAAGGACTTGAGCTTTTTGAATATTCTTTTGGAAAAGGTGTACGACTCAGTGAACCTACAGCAACAAAAATAGGCGAAGAAGCAGAGAAGTATGGCATTGAAATTAGTGTCCACGCTCCCTATTTTATTTCATTTGCTTCAACTGAACCAGAAAAAGTTGACAACTCAATCAACTATCTCACGGCATCTTTAAAAGCACTCCGTTGCTTAAAAGGATCTAGATGTGTATTTCATACAGGCTCAGAAGGAGGCAAGCCACGAAACGAAGCATATGCAAGAGCAAAAGACGGTTTTATTCGTGCTCTTGATGAAATTAAGGCTCAAGGTCTTGATGATATGCTTGTCTGTCCCGAAACAATGGGAAAATCTGCTCAAATCGGCACGGTAGAAGAAGTCATCGATCTTTGTAAACTTGGCGACAATGTTTATCCTTGCATCGATTTCGGTCACGTCAATGCATTATATGGTGGAATTCTTAAAAATCAAGATGATTTCCAAAACATAGTTGACAAATTGTTTGATGGACTGGGCGAAGTAAAAACCAAGAATATGCATGTGCACTTCAGCAAGATTCAATATGGACCAAAAGGGGAAATCAAACATCTCACCTTTGAAGACAATATATATGGCCCGGAATTTGATGCATTTGCAGAAGTAATCGTAAAAAATAACCTGACACCACATATTTTGAGTGAATCTGCAGGCACACAAAGTGATGATGCACTTGCAATGAAACAAATTTGGCAGAGAACACGCAATTAAACTGGATCTTTTTGAAATTATGAAGTATATTGACGATGAAAATAAATTAGTTAAGTGGTACAATTGCAATTTGTTTTACGTATGCACAATAATTATTGTTCTGGGCAATATCCTTGCTTATGTTTTAGGCGGAAAGAATTGGAACCTAGAATATGATTATTACATCCGTTGGACAGATTTTGATTTATATAATATTTTAGTCGCTTTTCTGAGTGCATTTGAACACAGCACACTACAACATTGTCTATTAAATTGTCTATGTTTTTTAATTGCAGGAACATATTTGGAACGAAAAATAGGTTCTTTTAGTCTATTCGTATTAGTCGTATCCTTGACATTTATTTGCGAGTGTATGACTGATGCCAATACACACGGCGCTGGCGGTCATGGTTTTTCTGGTGTTAACTATGCCATTTATGCGTATATCATTGTAGACTACGTATTTATGTTTATTAAGAAAAAACAAACAAGAAGAAAAT
>JAZRGC010000160.1:0-5491 GCA_045643985.1 Clostridia bacterium | reverse complement strand
CATTGGCGAAGTGTCTGCCAACGTGGCTCTCCACCTTAGAAACGAACTCAACGACAATGGTCTTGAAGAAGGTGGCGACAACTGGTCACACAACGGCGATTTGACAGCCAACGATGGCGCAAACATCAGTGGCACAGCAAGTTATGTTGGTGGTCTTGTTGGCAAACTCAGCACAATGGGCCATATGCTCTCAGGAGTGTTCAACACAATGCCCGTCAGTGGTGGCGAAAGTTATGTTGGTGGTCTTGTTGGTATGATGGACGGTGGCACAATCGAAAACAGTTTTGTCACAACACCCGGCACAAGCCTTATCACATCATCAACCGACCTTGTCCAAGGTGCATCAAACGTTGGTGGCATCGTTGGTATGATCAACATCGGCGCAATCAACAGCAGTTATGCACAAGGCTTCAAGTACGGCAATGTCACAGCCAACAGAGGTGGTGTGGCAGGTGTTGCAAGCACAAGTGCAAACATCCAAAATACTTGGGCATTGTATATCACAGGCACAAAAGATACAGTGACCTATGCAACAACTGCATCCAATTCATACGGTAAATATATCCTTACATATGAAGGACACAACACAGCAACCATAGGCGAATTGCTGGTGTTTGCAGGCCTTGTCAGCAATGGTCAAATTGCAGGCACAGACTATATCCAGGCATCACAAAACAATGTCGTTGCTGAAAAGGGTATGATTTCACTTGGTTTGAATCTTCCCAGCGCAGGGGACAAGACAGCACACACAGCCAAAGCACAATTGACATTCTTTGATGCAAGTGGCTACGAAAGCCCATTCCCCGCATCCTTTGATGGGGCAGCCAACGATGACGCCAACGATGCAAAGAACTTGTACATCCGTCTTGACTCAAAGGCAACAAGTTCACTCATCATCGCAGCAACAAGAGTTGTCTTTGGCACAATCAGCAACTATACAACAGCAGAAGGCTGGGAAAACGCATACATCAACATTGGTGACGATGCACTCTACAACGTAGAAGTGCAAGATCCCATTGTCACAGACGGACAATACTCCGTCCTTTTCCGTGCGCAATACGCGTACAATTATTACAATGGTGGCACACCCACATACGTTGCAACATCACTTCTTGTTGAAAGAGAATACAAAAAGAACTCAGAAGTTGCACCTCTCGTCATTGCAAGCAAAACAGACTGGAATGCATTTGCACAAAGTGTCCAAAACGGCAAAACCTATGCAGGCGAATATGTCAAACTTGCAGTTGACCTTGTTGGTGGCGACAAAATCACCAAGTTGTCTGAAATCGTAGGCACAACTGCTTGGCAAAACAACTTTATGGGCACATTCGATGGCGATGGACACACCATTGAAATCCAATTCCAATATCAATCAAGCGAAGGCTCACATGCAGAGTTTGGTCTTTTCCGTGGTCCTCAAAGTGCAACATTCAAAAACCTTACCATCACAGGCAAGATTTCAGCACACAGCAATTCAACAGGCACAACAGGCACCAACCACGTTGGTGGATTTGTTGGCAGAGCACACGGCAGTTTGACCTTTGAAAACTGCACCAACGATGTTGACATCATCTCACGTGGTTTCAGTGTTGGTGGCTTCATTGGCTCAACAAAACTCACAACAGGCGACCCAGTCCATTACACCTTCACAGGTTGTGTCAACACAGGCAATATCGTCACATATTATCCCGTTGGTCAAATCACATATGAACAACGCTCCAACAGAGATTCCGAAAAATATGGTGTTGGTGGCTTCATTGGCACAGTTTGGAACGGCACAATGAACATCACTTACAACAACCCCATTGATGCAGGTTGGTTTGGCACAAGTGGCGATGGCGAGCCTATCTATGGCATTTCTGGCACATTTGGCAGTGCACCTGTTGTCACTATGGAATCATGCCGTAATGCAGGCAACATCTATGGTTCATACAACGTTGGTGGCTTGATTGGTTACAACGGTGGCTCAACCGAAGTTATGAACTGTGGTAACACCGGCAACATCACAGCAATTGGCGAAGGCTCTTACTCATACAATAGTAGCAATGGTTCAGTGTCAGTGACACCAAGCCGTGACAGCCGTTCATACATCATCACAACAAGCGACAACAAATTGAGTGTTTACGTACGTAGATATCTCAATGCAGGTGGACTTGTCGGCCTCAGCACAACTGCAGGCCACGTTGATATGTACACATCATACAACTCAGGCAGAGTCCATGCATACGGCAACACTGCAGGTGGTCTCATCGGCAGTGACACCGAATATACAAAGACAAGACAAAGCAGTAAAACCACAAAGATTTACTACTGCTACAATGCAGGCGAAGTCATCACAGGCCTTGACAAATACACAGTATTCCTTGGCTCAAACAATGACTACACAGACAGATACGATGCAAACAATGGCGATGATTATCTTGACCACAAGAGATTCATGAAAGACATGGGCGATAGTTGGGTTGGTGTTGACGACCAGGATCACAGAAACCAAAAGACCGACCACTATGAAATGAGTTTGCGTCACGAAACCAATGTTGAAGGTGGCAAGCGCAGAGAAGGTGGCTCCTTTGGAACAACAGTTGGTGGCATCATCGGCTCAACAACCAACACAACCATCAACTATTGCTATAACATAGGCACAATCATCTGCCGTGGTCTTGCAATCTACACCCACGGCTCAGGTTATAGTGGTGTTTCCTATTCAGAATTCCATGCCCGTGCAGGTGGCATAGTCGGCCTTGTTGATAGTGGTTCAGTTTCAGTCAACAACAGTTATAGTGTCGGCGACATCAAACTTGAAGCAAGACATGCAACAACAGGTACATTCGGTGCAGAAAACTGGAGTGGTATCGGTCTTGACTTTGGTCTTTTGAAAGAATTTAGACAAACAAGACCTATGTACGTTGCAGGTATTGTCGGCCACGACAACGCCAACACCAACGTTGATGTCAACAACTGTTTCTCAATCAAATATCAATGTCACTTCCTCAATGAGCACAACAAGTACTTCCGTTATCACATTGAAGGTTACAATGACATCGTCACAGGTGTCATCAAAAACAAGGACACAGGGGAGTGGTATGGACTTAGTGAACTTGCAAGCAACGTTTCATCAGGCAAGGTCAAGAATGCAAAGATTGAAATCGGCACAGCCTTGAACTCCGAAGATGAAAACTCATCAAGTGGACAAGTTGTCAGTTCAGTTGCACAACTCACTGCAATAATGAATGCTGATGGCATTGTCACAATGCCCGCTGAGCTTAATTCAAACGGCAGTGTTGTCTTTAACTCAGAAGGTAAACCTAAAGGTGAGTCATATACTCAAGCAGACAAGACACAACTCAACACAAGTGCAACAACCTCCCACAATGTTTTATCTGCAACTACACTCAACCCTGGTTATGCAGGTGGACAAAGTGACGTCCGTATTGTCCGTGACGGCATGAGCGCAGTCAAAGCAGGTCTTGTCGGTGGCTGGATATTCATGCCTGGATGTTTGCCTCAACTTGCACCTTTTGCCCTTGACACACAAGACGGCCTTGCAATGACATCTTATGGTTACGGCAGAAATACACAAGGTGAATTTGTCAAGCAGATTGCAGGCAGTGAGTTCAACCCCTACATCATCAAAGACGGCATCGACCTTCTTGGTTTGTCAGCATTGGTTGCAGGCGCATATAGCGATACAGTAAAAATAAACGGTAAGGATTATGGCGGTCTTAAAGCCGGCATCAACTTTGACGGAAAATATATCGAGTTTGCAAATGGCACCAACAACCTTGCTGGTGACGTTTGTGAAGCAATTCAATTGCCAAACCAATCAGCCAACTACAATACAGATGGCAATGTCCGTGACTATATCTTCTATGACAACAGCAAAACTCAAGGCGAGCAAAAGGAAGGCAAGAGTTATCAACTCTACAACCGTGCTGCAAATGGTTTGCACGGAGTGAAGGGCTCATCCAACCAAACATCTCAAACAAGAACATATCCTGCAACAAGCCTTCGTGCAACAGCACAAGATACGTCAAACGGAGCATTCAACACAGATAAACTTGACTCTGCATACACCATGTGGACAAGGATGCATCACGGCTTTAATGGCACAAGTTATGTGGCAGGAGTCATGTTTGACAAGCACAACATCAACCCCATTGGTTATCGTGGTGTGACATCAAACGGCACCAACTTTGCCTTTATGGGCAACATCTCAGGCGCATTGCCCGGTGAAAAGCAGACACAAATCATCAACCTCAGAGTCAGTGGTGGCTACATCGTGACAGATGGCTCAGAAAAGAACGTCTATGCAGGTCTTTTCGGTCTTGTAAAGAATGCAAACATCAGCAACATCACTGCAATGGGCGATGTCATTGCCTATGGTGGCACAACAGCAATTGCACACGCAGGTCTTGTGGCAAAAGCATACGGAAGCACAACTCTCACAGGTCTTAGTGCAGGCACCAAAGATAATGCATTGATTGTCAAGACCGGCAACGGAAAGGCAGGCAGAGCAGGTGGCATCATCGGCACAGCAGACTCTGGCGCAACAGGCAGTCGTTTTACAGTCAAAGATAGTGTTGTCAAAAAGGCAATTGTTTCAACCCACAACGTTGAATTGACACTCGACAACATCTTCAACATCGGCACAGGTGGCATCATCGGTTTCACACAAGGTGACGATGCTTCATCATTCACAGACGTCATTGGATGTCACGTTGAAAAAGCAGACATCAAATCATCCAACGGCTTTGCCGTTGCAGGTGTCATAGGCAACCAAGGCAGAAACGGAGCAGTTGCAGTCAGCGAATGTATCGTTGGCAACGCTCCCGATGCAAATGGCAATAAAGCACAATTTGCAGAATCAAATGGCGAAGTGACAAGTGGTGTCAAGATTGAAGGCAACGTTGCAATGGGTGGTATCATTGCATATGCAATGGCATCATCAACTTGTACCAACTCATATATCAACTGCTTCGTCTATGATGACGTCCTCATCAAGAGAACTGCAGGTGGCAACAATGTCCAAAACTACGGCTCTGCAATCGGTGGTATCGCAGGTGGTATTCTTGATGACGAAAGTGGCAAGGCAACCTTCAGTGGCTACATTTGCTTCTACGGCACAATCGACCTTAGCGCAAACACTGACAATGCAAACGTTGGTGGTGTCGTTGGCTATATGGGCACATCTGCTCGTATGGAACAATGTGTTGTTGAAATCGGTGGCACAATCACAACAGGCACAACAGGCAATGGCGAAAACATTGGTGGTTTTGCAGGCATTTCAAAGGGCGTTGTCCTTGACGGTGTCTTCCTTGTCCACCCCACAATGAATGTCGCAGTCTGTGATGCAGTTGGTGGCTTCATCGGCTACAATGCAGGCGACACACACATCGCACGCTCAGCAATAATTTACACAGCACCAATCGAGTATGACGAAGACGGCAAGGTCAAATTTGACTCCAATGGCAACGTCATTCCTGACATAGAC
>JAZRGC010000159.1:0-1623 GCA_045643985.1 Clostridia bacterium | reverse complement strand
GACTGCCTACAAAAATAATCTCGGTCAAATCAATGACGGATATATGTTTGATGACTATGCCGATGACATGCTCATTGTTGGCGCAGCAGGCAACAGTGGCGCATTGAAGGAAGGCTATCCTGCCGCATCAAGCAAGATTCTTGGTGTAATGAATTACACCATTGCAGACGGCACTGCAAGGCTTGCATCAAGCACCAACTATGGTCAGTGGTATGAAATCACTGCGCCGGGCACAAACATAATATCCTCAATCAATGGCGATGAATATGGCAAGTTGACAGGCACAAGTATGGCAACACCAATCACTGCTTTTGCAAGCGCACTTGGATTGTTTAGGCACATAGGATACAACAACTACAACTTTGATGCCCGATTGTCACCACAAGTTTTGCGCACAATGATGCATTTTGGCGCAAGCAAAAATTTGAGTGCAAACGGCAGAGAATATCCCTTGCTCAACTTGACCGATGTCTTGACATATAACTTTTATGGCGATATGGATTTCCTTGTGGAAATTGGCTATGCACCCAGTGTTGACGTTGAAATCACAGGGGTTGAAGTTGTCACCGATGCCCCCAACACATTCAAGATCGGCAAAACTGACAGTGGCGATTTTCAAATCATAAATCTCAGAGCAAGAACACTCCCCTCAGGCTCTTTCACCACAGATAGAATAGTTTGGTGGCGTGAGCATGATGGAGTTGTTGATCGTATCGGTATGGGCTGGACAATTGACTATGCAATCCCCGATTCTGTTGGCACCTACAAAATTTGGTGTACAATTGAAGGGGCAGATGGTGTCGAATATGCCGTAGCGCAAGAACCATTTGTGTTTGAAGTGGAATATCGCACATTGCAAGAACTCAAGATTTTCAGTTACAACACAGAATTTGTTGTTGACTACCTATATGAGTTCATTCTCCCCACGGAGTATGTCGAAAATGGCTCTGACCTTGAAGTTGTGTGGTATGTCAATGGCGAAAAGGTGGCAACAGGCACAACCTATGTGTTTAGACCCACAACAGAAGGCGACTATACAATCGAAGCAAGAGTCAACGGGCAAGTGATCGACCAAAAGCACATAACTGTCGGTCCAGAGCAATCAATCCTTGCAGGCATAGTGCTGTTGTTGCTTATGGGACTTGCAGGATTTGCAATCCAATCCCTGTATATCGCACTTCTTGTCAAATTCGTTTTGGAACTTGTTGTCGGCATTGTTGTGTTGATTATAAATGCTGTGCGAAAGAACAAAAAGAAGAAGGAAAAATTGAGCGCATAAATTTCTTGCGCCAAATCCTAGGAATAAGCATAATTGCAAACAAAAAAGCAGACCATAGTGTCTGCTTTATTTTTTTGGATATTATTCAAATATGATATAGTAGTATATTGTTTTATTTACGAAAAAAAGGGCTGTCGGTTGACAGCCCTTTACAGAGTGTCGTAATTAGTTGTTTTTGATTTTGTCGAGTGAACGGCAGAGAGTTGCTTTCTTTCTTGCTGCAGTGTTCTTGTGGAAGACACCGTCTGAAGTTGCTGCATCAATAACTGCCATGGTTTCGGGAAGAAGTGCTGTTGCAAGTGCCACATCGTTTGCTGCGATTGCATCGTTGTACTTCTTGACTG
>JAZRGC010000158.1:0-2811 GCA_045643985.1 Clostridia bacterium | reverse complement strand
AACCAAAACAATGCCTGCTTCGTAGGTGTCTTCCACAAAATAATCGTGTCTTGCTTTTCTGTTTTCTGCAATGAGTTTCATAAATTTTATTATATACTACTTTTTTCTCTCTTTCAAGCAATTTCATTTTTTTGTCTTAAATAGACAAAATAGGACGGGATTTTGATTTTCTCCATTTGTATGCTCAAAAAGGATGCTTTGTTTTTTGCAATAAAAAACGGCTCATATTGAGCCGTCTTAATGTGTCAATGTGTTGGTTATGCAACAAAGCGAATGACGCAATAAATGATTGCACAAACAATGATGAATGCGAAAAGTGCATAAGTGACTTTCTTCAAGATGCTTGCTTTTGTTCTTTCTTTGTTCTTGCCCAAATAGGTGTCTGACACGCCAGTGATGGCTCCAACGTTTTCGTTTGTGCCCTTTTGCATCAAAACTATGACGATCATTGCGATTGCAGAGATCATCATCAATATCATAAATGCCATACAAACAGCATCTCTTACTTCTGCAGGAATTGAACCACCAGGAGTGCCGGTAATATTGTCTGCTGCTGCAAGAAGAGTGTTGAAAAATGAGTTCAGCATTTTATACCTCCAAAAAATTATCTAGGAAATTTTAGCACAGTCAAAAGCATTTGGCAAGCAAAAAACATATCAAAAGAAATAGAATTTCTATCTTTTGCCACATTTTGCCACATTTTTTTGCTCTCCAACGGTTTTTTCACACTTTTTGCCCCTTGAGAATATACTAAACTCAAAAACAGGAGCAGTTTATGGACCACAAAAAATTTGCAAGTGAAATCTCTTATCCTGAAATTGTTGTCGAGCCAAATATTGCCGACAGTCGTCTTCTTATGCCGTCCTTTGGTGGCAGTGGCAGTGAAACCACTGCAATCATGACTTACACCTTCCAGCACTTCGTTTGCCCCATTCCTGAGATTGCCGATACGCTGAAAGGCATCTCAATTGCAGAAATGAGACATATGGACTTGCTTGGCGAAGCAATTGTCGCTCTTGGCGGCTATCCTATCATTGCAGGACGTACTTACTGGAATGGCAGTTATGTCAACTATACTTTGGACACCAAAAAGTTTTTGCGACAAAATATCCTTGCAGAAGAAACTGCCATACTCAACTACGAGCGCACAATTTTGCACTTGTCACAAGACCCACTGAAACAACTGCTTGAACGAATCATTGTTGACGAAGAAATCCACATCAAATTGTTCAAGGAATTGCTTCAAACTATTTGAGCATTTTGGCAATTGTCAAGATTTTGGGCAATGCCACAAGGGCTTGTCCATATATTCTTTCATATTCCTGTTGCCCTGCGCCATAAGGGTCAGACATATCTTCGCCTATGAGAAGGGGGCTTGACAAGGAATAAACCTTGCTTTCATAGCCCCTTTGGCTTATGTAGTCGGCAATGTCCTTTGACACTGCAACAATCAAATCGCTGGCGTCTGCAAGGGTTTTGTCAAAGACGGTGGTGTCTTGACACTCGACTTCTATTCCGTGTTCTAACAGGATATTTTTTGTGTATGGAGAGATTGTGCCGTCATTGACTGACAGTCCTGCACTTTTTACATCGCATTGAAAACCCTTCTCTTTTGCATACCTTTCAAAAAGGTGTTTGAGAAGGGGGGATCTGCAAGTATTTCCAACACAAACAAATGTAATTAACATACTACACCAACTTGTTTCCTGCCGACTTGTACACTCTGTTCATAACAGAAAACTCAATGCCTTTGCCGTGAAGTTCCTCAATGATGATTTCGTCATACTTTTCTTCTGCATCACGAAGGGCTGAATAGATGTTTCGTGCATAGTCTTCGGGCGTTCTACCCAAGTCAATCAAGTTTCTATCCCCCAAAACATCGTATATTCCACGATATACAAGCACAGGGTTGCCACCTGCCTTTACTGAGTTGTCATATTCCTTGATTGCACTCTCGTGGCTTGTAGCAACAACAGTGTGCACTTTTGGCGCATAGTGAGTGTATTTCATTCCGGGAGATTTGGCAATTTTGATGACTTTGCCCTTTTCTTCCACTGCGCCCAAAACTTCTGCAAGCATTTCAACCGTCACTGCCCCGGGTCTTAAAACCGTTGGGGTGTCTGTGGTCAAGTCAAGGACTGTGCTTTCAATGCCCACCATACAACTGCCACCATCAAGAATAAGGGCAACTTCGCCATTGAGATCGTCATAGACGTGGCTTGCAGTGGTTGGGGATATGTGCTTGCTCTTGTTGGCTGATGGGGCTGCAAGGGGCTTTGACACTGCAATGAGTTGCCTTGCAATTTCACTTGAAGGCATACGCACTGCAACAGTTTCGCCACCTGCCGTCACGGTGTAAGGGATTTTGTCGCCCTTTTTCAAAACCACAGAGATTGGGCCGGGCATAAACTTTTCGGCAACTCTATAAAAACTGTCAGGAATATCCTTTGCGATTTCCTTCACTTGTTCAACAGATGATATGTGGACAATGAGGGGGTTATCCTGTGGTCTGCCTTTGGCAATGAATATCTTTTTGACTGCTTCTTCGTTGAAGCAATCAGCACCCAAACCATAAACGGTTTCGGTAGGAAACACGACAAGTTCACCTTTCAAAATAAGTTCCCTTGCCTTTTCTATGCCAATTTTTGCTTCAAGAATTTCTGTCTTCATTTTTACTATGTTGTCTTATTTGTTTTCTGTTGTCAGTTTGTAAACGACAAATTCGTCCTTGCCTTCGAACTTTGCAAACACGTACACTTGGTCTGGATTGGCTGTGGGTGCATAAAGCATACTGCCTGACACCATATTTGC